>DASXMZ010000575.1:0-3186 GCA_036495385.1 Mucilaginibacter sp.
AACGCGGGATGCTGTTTGTCCGCCTGCCAGTCGTAATTAACCCAACCCTGCGTAAGCAATAGGTTATCAAGCGCCTGCCATGACTTGGCATTTTTTGTTTGCAGATAATATCCCGGTTCTTCAACAAACCCCTTCAGATCGGCGGTTAGTAGTAAACGGGTGATTATACTTTCGTTATTTAAGGTATCCTGTTTAACCTGAGCATCATCCGTAACGGCCATTGAAAAATTACCCGCAATTGGTTTACCGATACTATCTGTTACCGAAATATGTAGGGCAATACTGTCATGGGGTTCATACACTGGTTTATCGTTCGATAATTCAATAAGCAAGCCGCCGCCATGATCAATAAACACCAGTCGTTCGTTTAGCGGTTGCCCTTTTGTATTTGTGAGGATAAAATGAGTGATACCGGATGGGAATAATTTCTTTGAAATATTTCTACAAACAACGCCTTCTCTAAAATTCAAAACGGCCGCATAACAAATTATACCTCTTGATTTTCCGATCAGGAAAAATTTTTCGCTACTTTGCGTCAAATCGCTTGTCGCCGATAAGGTTACCATAAGAGAATCGGCTTCAAACGGATTTTTCACATCCAAAACAGTTCCGGTATTTTTTATTTCGGACAAAGCATATTCTTTTATGGTGCCTCCCGGCAAGGTGACTTTTGCTACATATTTTTCACTGGGCTGTACCGCCAAATCAAAGCTACCCATGCCATTGTGAAGTGATTGAAAAGCAGCCACCTGTTTTTGACTATGATCAATGACAATACCAGAGATGGTTATCCCCCTTCCATCTTCACCAATTGCCTTAAAACCGATGCGCGAAGGTAAACCCGCAACAAGGTTACCACCCTCGGGTAAAAACTGCACGTCGGCGTGTTCTGGTCGGTTTAAATCAACAGGAATGGTTATCTTATTCTCGTTTTTTTCGTCATGTGCAACCAAGGCTAATCCCGTTGCTTTTTCAGGAACTTTAAAGTTCACGTCCAGCAAGCCATTGGCATCTGTTTCTACCTGTTGTTTGTACAAATGATGGCTTCCGGTCATTACTTCTAATTGCACCGATTTGTCTGCCACTGCAGCTTTATTCATGTCGCTGAGCTGAAGCTTTACGTTCGCCAGCAGCTTTCCGTCTGTAATTGAGGTAGTGGTTTTACTATTTGCCAACCAGGTTTGTTCCCTGTTATCAGCTATAGCAAAACGTTTATAAAAGAACCCGTCCGTACCAAAGTTTCGCATCCAATTGGTATAGGCCCGCAGGGTGTAATTGCCGGACGGGTAATCATTTAAACTGATATTACCCCAGGTAATGCCGTCTTTAACTGGCAAGCGATATTGTTTGATAAAAGTATTGCCGTCGTTAGCTATTTCTACATACATTATCCTGCTCTTAGCCGAAAAAGCGAGCGTGGGCACATTAAATAAATAGGCTTTAAACCAGATGGTATCGCCAATGGCATAATAAGGTTTGTCGAATTGAATGTAAAGCTTTTCGGCAGGATGGTTTTTAATGCTGCTGTCGGCCGCCGAAGTTATTTCCAAAACCTTTTCATGACTCGTCATCTGTGCGAAGCAGCAACATGGAAATAAGATCAGAAAAAGAACAAAAGCCTTTTGCATAATCAAGGTTTAGGGTGTAATTGACAAGCAATAAGTTTAAGTTTATAATTGGTTTATAAAAATAAATATTATATCGTTATAAATCAATTTCTTCCGTCAACGCTAACAACTTTTTTACATCCTTTATCAAAATACTTTTACCTGAAACGGCTATTACGTTTTCTTCAACAAGGTCGTTTATTGAACGGAACAACGACTCATAAGCCGCACCGGTAAATGACGCCAGATCCTGCCGGCTGATGTCCAAATCAATATAGCCGTCTCCGGTAACTCCAAATTGATTTTTTAGGGTGAGCAAAGCCTGAGCTACCCGCCCTTTAACCGGCATGTGGGCAAGGTTGCGCATTCTTTTTTCGGATTCCTGTAAATCGTTAGCCAGCACCCTTAATAGCTGACGGGTAAAATTATCGTTAACGGTTAATGTCGATTCAAAAAATTCCAGGGCTATGTAGCAAGCCACAAAGGGTTCCATAGCCGTTACCGAAATGGGGTATATGGCATCATCACCCAAACCCATCTGACCGATTACATCGCCCGTTTTAGCAAATCTCAATATCAATTCCTTTTCGCGACCCCATCTTTTGTGCACTTTAACCTTACCCGAATAGATAAAATAAATGCCATCTACCTTATCGCCTTCTTTAAAAAGCTGTTGCCCCTTTTTTATTTCAATACTTTGCCTGTTCGCAGCTATCGCCGGAACCCAGTCTCTCAAACAAAATTTGCACAAAAAACAACTTTGCAAATCACAAATATTCTTACTCATCCGTTCCTTATTTAAAACCTGTAAATCTAATCATCAATTGCGCTTGCAATAGTAATTGATGATATTTTTATACTTATCATCAAAATATATTGCATGTGCAATATATTTTACAAAGCGATTGCCTCTTTAACGCTTAAATACTGTACTTTTGCCGCCGATTAAGAGAACGAACATCGCAAAAAAATTTATTTTTTATAAAACATGAAACAAACAACAATTACCGACGGAATACCTATATCGCCATCGTTAAGTAATTTGGAGGAAGATATCGATACCGTAAAAAAAAGCATCTTTTTTAAAAAACGGTTATTGCGTATTTCGTGTCTATCGGTTGTGATAGCCGCAGCTATCAGCCTTATCGCAAAATTTTTGGTATCGCTTATAAACCTGGTAACCAATATAGCATTTTACGGATCAATTTCGGTAGCATTTCACAGCCCATCAGCTAATCACTTGGGCGTTTGGGTAATTGTGATACCTGCAATCGGGGGCATTATTGTTGGTTTAATGGCGGTATACGGATCCGCAGCCATAAGGGGCCATGGGATACCCGAAGCTATGGAGCAAATATTGATTAACCAAAGCCGGATAAAACCATCCATCACGTTTTTAAAGCCTATATCTTCAGCGATCGCTATAGGCACGGGTGGCCCATTTGGTGCCGAAGGACCTATCATAGCCACCGGTGGTGCGCTTGGGTCAACTATCGGGCAAATATTCAAGATTACTTCCGGTGAGCGTAAAGTATTGCTGGCGGCGGGCGCCACGGCGGCCATGTCAGCAATATTTGGA
>DASXMZ010000576.1:0-2608 GCA_036495385.1 Mucilaginibacter sp.
TATCAATGAGATAATTAACCTGCTGCATTATAAAGTCGCCATTAAATGAGTCCATAACAAAAAAAGCATGTTCGCCTTTAAAATTGTTGCGGATACAAATCTCCCCAATTACAATATTCGGCAAGGTATAAACAAACAACGAAGGGCTGGGAACATCTTTTACGGAATCGTAATATTTTCTATCATCGTCCAGACTCGAATTAGCATTTGTCAATACAATGCCGATCTCTTCAGGTTTGTATTTGTCAGGATTAAAGTTGTCTTTAAGCAATATCTCCGAAGCAAGCCATCCCAGCTTGCTTAAGTTATCCATTTTATAAAATTTTGGATAATTAAGTTTTAAATCATGATAGAGGGAAAGGAAAAAGGCAGAGAGTTCAGTATCACAATTTTCAAATACTTTAATACCGTCCTTCCACACAACATTTTTGCTGATTGTGCAACTGGCTGTTATATATTTTTCTGCAATCAATATCTTCCTTTTATTAAACGATAAATAATTGAAAGACTTAAGAAGTTTTTAAAACTTCGTAAGTCTGATGACGCTCATTTACCAAAGACCACTGCCGCATTGCACCCGCCAAATCCCGAAGCCGTTTTAAGAAAATTTTTAAAGTTGCCCGGTAACGTGTCAGTACAAATGTTGGGAGGATTGGTTACCCCCATATCTGTAAAGCCTAAAGTCGGTAAAACTAAATTCTCTTTGAGCGATTGGATGGAAATAATCGACTCTATTAGGCCTGCTGCCCCTAAAGTATGACCGTAATAGCCTTTTAAGCTGTTTGCCGGTACGGATCGTAAATTTGCCAAAGTTATTGCATTAGCTTCCATTTCATCGTTATAAACAGTTGCTGTACCGTGTGCAGAAATAAAATCAATATGGCCCGGCGAAATATTAGCATCCGCTATTGCCTTATTGATAGCGTAAGCAAGTTCCTCACCGGTTCTGGATGGGCCCGAAATGTGGTTTGCATCATTACTCACCGATCCGCTTTTTGCTTTTATGTTTTCTTTGTACCTTTTGTTTGCCGACAGAATAATTGTTCCTGCGCCTTCACCGAGGTTTAAACCGTCGCGCAACTTATCAAAGGGTTTACATATTTCAGAACTAAGCGCCTGGAACGACTCAAAACCCGATAAAACAAATTTCGATATCACATCCGCCCCGGCGATAACAGCATTTTCATACTGGCCCGATCGCAAAAACCGCATCCCGGTTATAATGGCTAAGACGCCCGAAATGCATGCATTTGAAATGATTACAGGCTGATTAACAAATCCAAAATGGTTCGAAATCAATTTGGCAGAAGTCGGCAGTGCTATCCTTTTTTGTAACCCCGGGCTGTTCAATTCTGTTTCCAGCAGGCTTATATTTCCTTTTGTGGTGGAAATGATAAGTACTGTTTTTTTATCATCTGCATTTATTCCGCTAGTACGCAGCGCATCGTTAATAGACGCTATCAGCAATTGCTCAAATTTCGTATAATTAAGCTGGTCGTTAAATGGTTCATCCTTGTTAAACAGTGCTGCACAAAAAGGTTGGGGAGATATTTTCAAATTATGATGCTGTTTTACAGCCGAAACGCCCTGTTTTAGCTTTAAAAAATTTTCGGCTGTCGTTATACCAAGCGGAGAAAATACGTTATCGGCTGCTACAAAAACATCAGGGTCATTCATCTCTATTGCCTCCAATCCCTTGTGCACGGGATTCATCACTCCTAGTAAACACTTTCATTTGGCATTGGGCCAATAAGTTTTCGTTATGCCAAACCTTTCCCGAAACTACGGTAATATCAAAAATGCGGGTTTCCATATTTACTTCGGTGATAAGCACATCGTCAACTTTTGGCAAATTAAACAGTTCGAAATTGTTAACTGCCCCGATATACCCCGTTGCCACCGGTTTATCGTTCTTTTTAGCCAGGTAACCCGCCCCGAGGGCTGCGGTTTGAGCTATGTTTTCCAATAACCCCGCCTCCTGGAAAATATTATCCTTAACAAATATATTATCACTTTTAATATGGAAGCTGCTGCGTGTCGACGACTCGTCCAGATAAAGTAACTTGCCTACCATTACAAATGGCGGTTTTTGCGGGATCAGGGGGATTATATTTTCAACGGGAAATTCCATATCAGGAATATAAGCCTCCGTTAACAGATAATACCTGGCCGGTAATATAGGCAGCCTCTGGCGAAGCCAGGAAAGCCGCTGCATACGCCACCTCTTCGGGCAGGCCAAAGCGTTTTACAGGTATCAAAGCTTTTAGCTCTTTCTCGTCCAAATCTTTTGTCATGTCTGTTTTTATAAAACCTGGTGCAAGGGCATTAACGGTTATTCCTTGTCGTCCCACTTCCTGCGCCAGGGCCTTTGTGGCGCCAATTACCCCCGCCTTTGCTGCCGAGTAATTAGTTTGCCCGGCCAACCCCTTTAAACCCGATAACGAAACTACGTTAATGATGCGCCCGTATTTATTAGCAAGCATATTGTTCAGTACTAAACGGGTAACATAAAAAAAACTGTTAAGGTTTGTATTTAATACATTGTCCCACTGTTCTTCTGCCATCCAGGCCATCAGGCTGTCGTCCCTTATGCCCGCATTGTTTACGA
>DASXMZ010000577.1:0-2655 GCA_036495385.1 Mucilaginibacter sp.
GTGCTGGGTATGTTATTTTGGGCCACTCGGAGCGTCGTCAGTATTTTGGTGAGAACAATGAGCTGCTGGCAAAAAAAGTAGATACCGTATTAAACAATGGCCTGAAACCTATTTTTTGCATTGGCGAAACTTTGCAGGAACGCGAAGCTAACCAACATTTTAATATTATAAAAAGCCAATTGGAAGAAGGTGTTTTCCATTTAGATGAAGAACAATTTGGAAACCTGGTGATCGCTTATGAACCCGTTTGGGCAATAGGTACCGGTAAAACCGCTTCATCAGAGCAAGCGCAGGAAATTCATGCCTTTATCAGGATTGAGATTGCTGCCAAATATGGGCAGGCTGTAGCCAATGACATGACTATTTTATATGGCGGCAGCTGTAACCCCAAAAATGCGCCTGAACTTTTTGCCCAGCCAGATATTGATGGCGGACTTATAGGCGGTGCATCGTTAAAATCGAGAGATTTTGTGGATATATTGAAAGTGTTTAATTAAGAACAGACGTGAGATGTGAGATTTGAGAGGGAAGTTGAATTCAGAATCTCCTATCTCATGGCTCAAATCTCACATCTAAAATGAACCATGAGGAAACTGCTAAAAGTCATACTACCTCCGTTTGTTGGCTTTGCGGTTTTCTTTATAGCCGTAAGGTATAGCACACTATACTTTACGCTAAAAATTAGTGAAATGGGCCAGGGTAACCTGACCAGCTTTATGGCTTTTTACAGATACACGCTGCCGCTGCTGTTTACAGTTGCAGTATTAACACAATTATTGATTATAAATCCGATTTTCAGAAGCTTTAAAGGCAGGTCCAATTTTGCCAAAGTAAATGGTGTTATTGATTTAAGTTTTATTTGTTTTTTATTTGCGCTCGGTATAAGCTACGCCATATCGGATACTCACGATAATATCCAGCATTTTTTTAAGCTATTGACTTTTATGACATCGGTGCAATTGATCTATTGGATAATCAATCTATCCGTATTGCGTTTATTGAAATAGCAGCACCCCAATCTCATCCGCCAGCTGGCGGATCAAATCATACATCTCAAAATGAATTACTACGAATTGCTCTTTACCACCCTACCCACCGAAGGTTACCAGCAGGACCTGCTGATCAACGCTTTGGGCGAAATAGGTTTTGATACTTTTGAGGAAGTTGATTTCGGGTTTAAAGCCTATATTCCTTCGGATGGATTTGACCAGGCTATGCTTGACGAGACTTTATCCCCGTACAAGGATATGTTCCCGTTCAGTTATGAGGTAACGCTTATTCCCCAAAAAAACTGGAACGAAGTATGGGAAAGTAATTTTGAGCCTATTGAGATAAGCAATAAAATTTTTGTACGGGCAACATTTCATCAGCCAAAGCCCGAATTTCCGTATGAAATAGTAATCGATCCAAAAATGGCTTTTGGTACAGGGCATCATCAAACCACTTCGATGATGCTGGAACTGATGCTCGAAGATGATTTTGAAAACAAAAAAGTGCTTGATATGGGCTGTGGAACCGGCATTTTAGCCATCATGGCTGCCAAATTGGGAGCGACAGAAATCACCGCTATTGATTATGACCCGATATGCTATTCCAGCACCATTGAAAACTCGCAGCTTAATGATGCATCTAACATTAAGGCCCTTTGCGGCTCGAAGGAGGCTATACCTGCAAATCAGTTCGACATCATTCTTGCCAACATTAACCGGAATATACTGCTCGATCAGTTGCAGCGTTATAATGAGGCGTTACAACCTGGGGGAATAATTTATTTAAGTGGTTTTTACGAGGACCCGGACTTGGATATCATTAAAGAAGCAGCCGCTAATCATGAATTAAAGTACATTGGCCATAAAAAAAACAAGGACTGGGTTGCTGCGAAGTTTATAAAAAATTCGTTTTAATTAAAATATTGGTTAATTTAAATGTAAAGATTGGAATATGCAACTTATATTATTATTACGCGTATAACAATCAACTTTAAATAAATAATAAAATTTATTAGCTGGCGATAAACCTACATTTATGAATTTGTTATCTAATTGAGCTTATAAACCAGAAAATAATTTTATAGAAATTAGGTGGGTATTAAATAATATTGTAACTTTATTAACTTTTGAGAAATACCTATACCCTTAATAGTAGAACATGAAGACACTCGGAAAAAAAATCAGATTATTACGTCATCAAAAGGGATGGAGCCAGGAGGATGTTGCAAAAAGATTAGATATTTCTATTCCAGCCTTTTCAAAAATTGAAACCGGTATTACCGATATCAATTTATCGAGGCTCGAACAGATTGCCACTTTGTTTGAAATGTCTGTAGTTCAACTGCTTACACTTAACGATGCTGAGCAGGATCAAAAGTTTATTAGCGAACTTGAAACTGTCCACAAAAAACTAATGGACCGCGAAACCGAAGTTATCGATTTGCAAAAGAAAGTTATTGAACTGTTTGAAGAAATACGTCAAGCTAAAGTGACTGTTTAATATCCTTATTTTGGATATTTAGCAATAATTTTGCAGATGATATTTATAGCCGGACAAAAGTCCGGCTATTTTTTTTAATTAAAAAGATAACGCATCGTTAAATGTTTTTTACCAAATACGGAACCCATGGCACTGTGCAATGCTATCATTTTTTCATTGAAATCG
>DASXMZ010000578.1:0-9317 GCA_036495385.1 Mucilaginibacter sp.
AAATCTTGCTGTAACTACCGATCCAAGCATTACCACTGATATTACGCAGATGAAGGCCAACCTGTTGGTTTCCCGCAACGCTGATGGTACTTTCCCCATGCTGTTCTATTTTGGCCCGAATGAATACCGCACCCTTAAAGAACAGGGGCACGATCTTCAAAAACAAATTAGTATGGGCTGGGGGCCTTTAAAATACATCAACCGGTTTGCTGTATTGCCCGTATTTAATTTCCTGAAACAGTTTACAAGCAATTACGGCATTATTATACTCTTCCTAACCATTATATTGAAACTGGTATTATCACCGCTTACTTACAAATCGTACCTTTCTATGGCCAAAATGCGGGTTTTAAAGCCCGAAATGGATGAGATCAAAGCGAAGGTTGGTGAAGACAATGCGACATTACTACAACAGGAGTATCTAAAGCTCTATAAAAAAGCTGGAGTAAATCCGTTGGGCGGGTGCTTACCGCTGTTGATACAAATGCCTATTGTAATTGCATTTTTCCGCTTTTTCCCAAGCTTGTTCGAATTACGCGGCCAAAGCTTTTTATGGATGCATGACCTTTCTACCTACGATTCAATCTTAACGCTGCCAAATATTCCGTTTATCGGTAACCACTTAAGTTTGATGTGTTTGCTGATGACCATATCTACACTGATTTATACCTACTTTAACAACCAGATATCGGGTGCAACAGGGCAGATGAAATATATAGGCTACATAACCCCTGTAATATTTTTGGGCGCATTGAACAGCTATCCTGCAGGTTTGAATTATTACTACTTCCTGGCTAACATGATGACCTTTTTACAGCAATACATTATCCGCTTAATGGTTGATGATAAAAAGATCCATGCGCAAATACAGGAAAACAAAAAGAAACCCGAAGTGAAAAAGAAAACAGGTGGTTTCCAGGCACGTATGGAAGAAATGATGCGTCAGCGCCAGCAGTTGCCCGCTTCGCCTAATACGCCTAAGAAGAAATAGTTTTTTGTTGAAATGTTGTAAGGTTTTAATGTTGAAAAGTTAGAGCCTGGTTAAATAAAACGAAAAGCCCGGCCGAGTAATCTGCCGGGCTTTTTTGCTTAGTCTCCATGAAAAGAAACCTTACAACATTCAAACTTTACAACCTTGCAACATTTTAGTTCCCAACTAAAATAATTAGCAAAAAACTTATTAAATTTACCACATGTATGCTATTGTTGATATTGAGACTACGGGTGGTCATGCCAGTGCCAATGGGATTACTGAAATAGCCATTTGCATACATAACGGCAAAAAAGTAATTGACCGCTACTCAACATTAGTTAATCCAAAAAGAGACATACCAATTTATATCAGCGCGTTAACAGGTATCAGTAACGAAATGGTGCAAAATGCACCTGCGTTTGAGGAAGTTGCTCCTGATATTTATCACCTGCTTAACGGGAAAATTTTCGTAGCGCACAATGTAAATTTCGATCATTCGTTTGTCCGTTATCATTTGGCTGCTGCCGGATACGACCTGCAATGCAATAAATTGTGCACTGTAAGGCTCGGTCGTAAAATAATGCCCGGTCTTCCCTCGTACAGCCTGGGTAAGCTTTGCAGGCATCTGAACATAGAAAATGAAAGCCGCCACCGCGCCGCAGGCGATGCTGAAGCCACAGCAAAATTGTTTTCGCTATTGCTGCAGAGCGACACAGAAAATCATCTCACGCAGGCTTTAAAGCAAAATTCAAAAGAACAAGTGTTGCCGGCAAATCTGCCCAGGCAGGATGTGGAAGCGTTACCTTCTTCGCCGGGCGTGTATTATTTTCACGATCAAAAAGGGAAGGTGATTTATGTGGGCAAGGCTAAAAGCTTAAAGAAGCGAGTATGCAGCCATTTTGCCGGAAATAACCCAGGCCCACAACGCCAGGAGTTTTTACGGAACATCTACCACATAACTTATCAGCTATGCGGAACTGAACTTATTGCTTTTGTTCTGGAAGCCGTTGAAATAAAACGCCTGTGGCCAAAATATAACCGCTCGCTCAAACGCTTTGAGCATGCTTACAGCCTATATGCTTTTGAAGACCAACGCGGATATATCAGGCTCGCTGTCGACAAACACCGGAAAATGACCGGTGCGATTTACAGTTGCAATACGTTGTTTGAAGGCAGGAGCATATTATTGCGTTTGATAGAAGGATTTGAGCTTTGTCCCAAGCTATGTTTTATACAAAATAATACACAACCCTGTACGGGAATTAACGGGGCACAGTGCGCCTGTGAAGGCCACGAAAAGCCTGAGGAATACAACAAAAAAGTAACGACAGCCATTAACGAGTTAAACGACGCACTTCCCACATTTGCCATCCGTGATGCCGGCCGTACCGACGATGAGCATAGCTGCCTTTTAATTGAAAAGGGTAAATTTTATGGCATGGGCTATATATCCCATTATTTTGATGTTGATAATTTACAACAGCTAAAAACCCATCTTACTCCGTATCCGGGTAACGATTATATAAAGGGAATGCTGGCGGGGTATGTTACCAAATTCCCTGAGCGGAAAGTGGTGTTTACCTGATGTCCCGAAAAACTTACGAAGTTTTTAAAACTTCGTAAGTTTGACCGTTTCAAAATCATCGTAACAAAGTCTGGATCTAACGAATAATAGTTCCGTCAGCTTAATATATATTTTTTCGCTGCTCAGCAGATATTTTGATTTTACCCCCTCGTGTAATTTTCCCGGTTTTATATTCGATATACCGCTCAGCGGCTTCATAACAAGAAGTGTCGCACGTAGTGTATTTTGCGGAATCCACCGAATAAATACTCATATCTTTCTGTATCGCTATCATTTCTTTGCATTCAAAACAACAGTCCACTCCGCATCCGCCCACTCCAATATCTTCCTGTTTAATCTTCTTGCCATTTTTAGTAAATGTTGCCAATACTGGATAATAATCATCCGCGGGCTGAAACCAGATTAATTTAAAGCAAACTGAAGTATCAGGTAGCATTCCAAATGCATAAAGCGTTTCGTTTTCTTTGTATCCTGTAAAACTTTTATTTGTGCTGTCTAATCTTGGATAGTGATCTACTGACATCCGTCCGGGCGTCATTTTTAATGGCAGTTTCAGCAATTCGAACTTGGTCAAAAATTTCTTGAATGCTAATTCACTTTCTGATACTTTTTTAATATTTGGCTGATTTGAACAGCTGGCGAATAGAACGGTAAATATTGAGACAATAATGACGCTGAACCTAAGCATATTCTTAATCGTGATGGTTAGTGTGCCGTAAACTTAATAAATAAATTAGATTATCAAGATGCTAGAAACTTACGAAGTTTTTAAAACTTCGTAAGTTTGATTTAGTATGTTTAAGGAATGAAAGTTTATTCCGATACCTGTTACCATCTTTTCAATAGAGGTAACAACAAAGAACCCATTTTCTTTGAGGATGATAATTACCAGTATTTCCTGAGTCAATTTAAAAAATACGTAGCACCCTTTTGCGAGGTGTATTCTTACTGTTTAATGCCTAACCACTTTCACTTTTTTCTTAAAGTAAATGATGAGGTGCTATTTGAAAAAGGAATAAAAAGCTTCTTTATTTCTTATGCAAAAGTTATCAATAAAAAATATAACCGAGTTGGCAGCTTATTCCAAGGACGATATAAAGTATCTGAAATCACATCTGATAGTTATTATACTACGATAATTACATATATTCATCAAAATCCGGTAGTTGCCAAACTTGTAAAAAATATGGATGATTATAAATACTCGTCCTATGCTGCCTATCTATCACAAAGAGCAACTATGTTAAATAAGCAAGAGGTTTTAGAATGGTTTGGTGGCTTAGATAGCTTTATAAATCATCATAAAATGGCTTTGGATGAAATGGAGATAAACAAACGTTTAAAGTTATAACGATTTGGGAACCTAAGAAAAACTTACGAAGTTTTTAAAACTTCGTAAGTTTGATCATTTTCAAAACAAATCATCAACAGCGTTGCAAAGGATATGGCCAATTAATATATGCATTTCCTGTATCCTCGCGGTAACTTGAGAAGGCACAACAATATTCAGATCGCATAGGCCATTCATTTTACCACCATCTCTTCCTGAAAGGCCTAAAGTTTTGCAGCCAATGTTTTTTGCCGACTCAAAGGCATTTAAAATACCCTGGCTATTTCCACTTGTTGAAATACCGATAAATAAGTCACCTGGCCGGGCCAGTGCCTCTACCTGGCGCGAGAAAACGTGATTATAGCCATAATCATTAGCGATAGCAGTCAAAGCCGAGGTATCGGTAGTTAAGGCGATTCCAGGCAAAGCTTTACGCTCCTTAACAAAACGTCCGCTTAGTTCAGCTGCAATGTGTTGTGCATCAGCTGCGCTGCCGCCGTTTCCGGCAAGTAAAATTTTGCTTCCATTTTTTATAGCAGTAACAATCATTTCGCAACCGGATTCAATATCCGTTGTGAGTGATTCAATTACTTTTTGTATTAATTGCTGGTGATCTTCAAGTTCTTTAATAACCATTCTATTTACTTCGGATTTCGGATTTTCGATTTCGGATTTTTTATAATGACCAATGACCAACGAGACTATTTTTCCAGGTCTTTTATAATTTCATCAATAGTTGTAGTTGCACTTCCAATGTGCCTTATCACAATAGCGGCGGCATGATTAGCCAGTTCACAAGCCTCCTCTACAGAAAACCCTGATGCAACAAAATAAGCAATGGTGGAAATCACCGTATCGCCGGCTCCCGTAACATCAAAAACTTCGGTGGCTTTTACCGGCAGCAATTTACTATCTTGTTCGGTAATAATTGCCATTCCTTCTTCCGACAGCGTTACAATAAGATAGCTTGTTCCGGTTTGTAAAAAGATGGTTTTGGCCGCATTTTGCACATCTTCAATATTTGTTATCTTTTCTGTTTTTGCAGCTTCGGCTAATTCTTTACGGTTCGGTTTTATAATAAACGCACCATTGTATTTTTCATAGTTTAATCCCTTAGGATCAATAACTACTTTCTTTTGATGATCGTTAGCAACTTTTATAAGGCGTTGTGTGAGCCCTGGCGAAAATAATCCTTTATTATAATCAGAAAATATTACAATATCTGCGCCACTGATGCAGTCCTTTAATTTATCGGCCAGTTCATTTTCAAGTTCGCTTGATAACGCATCAGTAACCTCCCTGTCTACGCGTACCAGTTGATGACTTCCAGCCAAAACCCGGGTTTTAACAGTGGTGGGCCTGGTTTTATCTTTAATGATGGTATTTGTTTTAACACCTTCATTTTCCAATATCTCAATTAATTGAATGCCAGGCGAATCATCACCTATCACGCCGGCAATAATTACGCTGGCGCCGAGGGCAACCAGGTTTTGAACTACGTTTCCAGCTCCGCCAAGTGTGGTAGATTCATTTTTTACATTTACTATCGGTACCGGGGCTTCGGGCGATAACCTGCTTGCATTGCCCCATATATAATGGTCTAGCATTAAGTCGCCGATAACCAATATAGAAGGTTTTTTTGCGGCTGATTGTTTGGCTCGTACTTTATCTATTAAGGTCATTAGTCATTCTGTCATTGATCATTGGCCAGCTACCGAAGATCGCTTCCTGGCAAAGACATCATCAATTTCCTGCAATGATAAGGAATTCAAACATCTTTCTTTATATAATCCGCCTTTACGGGCGACCAGCAAGCCATAGTGCATATCCAAAAATCCTTCTTTGCGATGTGCGTCGGGGTTAATGGATAACCAAACGCCCTTATCCAGAGCGTATTGATGCCAGCGCCAGTCAAGATCGAGCCTAAACGGGTTTGCGTTTATCTCTATTACTACTCTATTTGCGGCACAGGCATCAATTACTTTTTTGTAATTGATAGGATAGCCGTTACGACTCAGCAGCAACCTTCCGGTAGGATGGCCTAAAATAGTTGTGTAAGGATTTTCAACAGCTTTTATGAGGCGGGAAGTTGCTTTTTCTTCATCCATTTTAAGTATAGAATGGACGGAAGCAACAATGAAATCAAACCGTTTTAATATTTCGGCAGGATAATCCAGCGAGCCATCGTACAAAATATCTGATTCTATACCTTTAAAAATATGAAACCCATTTAACTTTTTGTTGAGATGATCAATTTCTTCTTGCTGCTGCAATACACGTTCAATACTTAAGCCTTTGGCATAAAAAGCACTTTTGCTATGATCGCACATGCCCAGGTATTCAAGTTTTAACTCATCCCTGCAATATAAAGCCATTTCTTCAACAGTATTAATACCGTCGCTCCAGGTACTGTGATTATGTAAAGTGCCTTTCAGATCGTGTTGACTTATTAATTGCGGCAGGATATTGTTTTGAGCTTTGCTGATAAATGTATTTCCTTCGCGCAATTCTGGCTGCATAAAAGCCATGCCCGCCTTTTTGTAGATTATATCCTCGCTTTCAGGCTGATCGATAACGCCGGTCGTGGTTGCTAAAACAGCTTTTACATGATCGTCATCGCCGGTGCGGACAAATAACTCTTTATAGTAATACTGTTTTTCTACGCAAATTATGTCAACGCCCAAACCGTTCTGCAACTTGCCTTTGATATTATTTTCATCAGCTTCTATATCACTCATAATTGTTGAATGGAGCAATGTATTAAAGGCAACAGATTGATCCCTGCTTCCCAATACAATAATGAGCTTGCTGATAATCTCACAGTTCCTGCGAAATTCCCCGGCAAATTCAACCAATCCTTCGGGGAAAATGGCTTTTATTTGTTGTAATAACTCGTTGGCTGCATGCTCTACCTGTGCATACAAAAATTTGCCATGACTGGCCATTGTAAATTCAATGACATTGCGTATATCATCCTGTGTCTTAAGGCCAAAGCCTTTTGCCTCAACAAGGCGGTTTTCATTGCAGGCATAATAAAGCTCGCCGATGCTTTCAATATTCAGTTCATGCCAGATAATTGCCACTTTTTTTGGGCCGATACCTTTAATGCCCATCATTTCGACAACTCCGGCGGGCGTTTTAGCAAGCAACTCTTCCATTTCTGATATGGTACCGGTTTCAAGCAGCTCGGTAATTTTGCCGGCTGTGCTTTTGCCGATGCCATCAATTTTTTCAAGTTCGCTAAAAGCTTTACCGGCAATAGGGTAGGGTAGCTTATCCACGTTAAAAGCGGCATTTGCTAATGACTTTATTTTGAACGGATTATCGTCGTGCAACTCCATAAGTTGCGATAATAAGCGAAGTTTACGCGCTATGGGTTTATTTTCCATAATGAGATTGAAGACGTAAAAATACAAAAGCCCGATGTAATAGGAGAGGTTTTTGTTTAATGTTATTCAACTGCAATTATTTATTCGTCGGGTTTCAATTTGGCCGTAAAGGAATATAATATGTTGCTTAAAATTACTTCCTTCTTAACGTTTCGTATTTGTCTTTATCCTTAAACAAAATTATATTTGGTTTGCGATTGTAGACTATGATAGTGTAATTATTACACTAAGATGGTAAATTTCGCCGACAAAAGCCTTACCTTTACCGATAAATATAAGGCATTCACCTAATTTATTAAACATAAGTGTAACGTTTTAAAATTTGTGTCGTCTTATAGATGTATTTAAAAATTATAAAAATGCAATTAATTGACAATCAAAAAAATAATAAAATGAAAACTACAATACTTACCATAGCAACCGTGTTGGCATTAACATTAGGAATAACGAAATCCACCTATGCTGCACCCGCAAATAATAGCGCAGTTACTGTTTTAACTGACATTACAGCCATCAATAAAATAGAAGTTCACGGAAATGTTGAGCTGTTTATTTCTGATGGTTCTACAGACCAGGTTAAGGTGTATAACAAATATTATTCTGAAAGTGCCTTAGTGCAAAGCAAAAACGGCGTTTTGCGTATTGCTTCATATACCCCCGAAAAATTGGTGGTATGGGTTACTGCAAATGACTTGAGCGCAATATCTGCTTTTGATAATGCCGAAGTAAAATCGTTCGGTGATTTATCAAAAATTGAATTTACTGTTGACCTGCACAACAATGCATCAGCAAATTTAAACCTGGACGCTTTTAACGCTAACCTAACCGTTACCGACCGTGCAAAAGCAGATTTAAAAGGTTCAGCTAACGAATTTTATTTAAACCATAATGTAGGCTCGACTGTAAACAACTATAATTTCAAAGCAGCACATTATACAGAAAGCAAAATAGGTATACCAGCCGATAAGAAAGAAGATGACATGGCTGGTCTTTAATACAACTTTTGCAAAAGTTCATCATATCCCGATAGCTATCGGGAGGAAAGCTATCTGCCAAGGCAGGTGGCTTTTTTTATTTGGTAAATAAAAAGAGGCTGTTTCAAAATCCAGTGATATTAAAGCCGGCGAAATTATATCTGTAATGTTAAACAACTTTGTGTCCTTGTGAAATCTTTGTGTCTATTGCGGTTGATTTTTACCACAACGTTCACAAGGAATTTCACAAAGGTCACTAAGCCCGATATTATTTCGTTTTCAATTTACACAAAAGACTTTTGAGACAACCTCTTATTTTTATAGCTCCTTAACATTAATTAATTTGCCGCCGTCGTCAAAACTTAGCAGCCGGTCTTCAGCCGAAACAGCGTCTTCGTATCTTAACGAATTGCCGCCGTGATTGTCGACCAACACCTGGTACATATCTTGCGATGGTGTATGCACTCTTTTCATGTCGTCAATTTTCCAGCTGGCGTAAGTGCTGGTTTTTAAATATGACCTCAGGTCTGCTGGTAAATCCGAAGTATGTTTGATTTCTCTTTCGGTGTTTAACCAGTTTCCATCTTTTGAGTAACATGCCCGGTATTTTTTATTGTCCATGGTGAATGAAGCAACGTAAGCGCCCTCCTTTTCTTTCCAGTTTTTCAATTGTGCCTGGGGATATTTATACGAAAACGAAGTTAATATGGCTTGCGGAACGTCATTAGTTTTTTGGGCATTAGTATTAAACGAAATCAACCCCATCATTGCAATAGCGATGATGGCTTTTATAATGGTTTTCATGATCTTAAAATTAAATTCTTTATAAAATATTCATTAACACCACGCGTGCTGATTGTATTCACAGCCGCGACGTAGTCCGGCCGCTTATGTGTTAAATAAACTGTCGCTGACTATCTCACTACTGATCAAATCCTGATTGTGTGATTGAATAAATAAGAATAATGATGATCAGGAAAAAATTGAGATAGTTGTAGATTATAGGCTCTCTTGTTCAACAAGGTACTTGAACAGGTAAGCAGAGAAGCCGAATGAGCAAATTTGG
>DASXMZ010000579.1:0-2724 GCA_036495385.1 Mucilaginibacter sp.
AAAAGGAGAGGGTTCTAAAAGCAGTTCTAAAGTCCTCTCCTTTGGAGAGGACTTTAGGTGAGGCAAAGTATCCCCTCTATTTTACTTTGTTTACAAAATCAACCACAGCTGTCACAAACTCCGGTTTTAACGGCATATCAGGTTTACTAAACGTGGCCATATTCTGATCAGGATCGGCTGGGGCATCTCTAAATATGTGATTCATGTTTTTGATAATCACCAGGGAAGCATCAGACTTTGCCTTTTTTAGCTTTTCTGCATTGTCGACCGTTATCTGGAGGTCGGTGGTGCCTTGTATAATCAGTACCGGTTCTTTTATTCTTTTTATTCCTCTCTGGGGCACAACCCTGCACCACGACATTAAGAAATGCTGTATACTGGGCCTCGCGATACTATATAAAGCGGGATCTACATTTTCTGTGGTTTTTCCTTTTCGCAAGCTGTCTAAAATAGTCTTAAATTCATCTGCAACCAGTTTAGATCCTGATTTCATTTGATCCGTTAACATTTTATCAGCCTGGTCGCCGGCGCCTTCTGCACTAATAAAGCCTTTTATAGGCAAATCATCAATTAAAGCGATCATCGCTACCAGCGAGCCTTCGCCATGACCGAATATAATTATCTTCGAGAACCGCTGATCACCACTTAACATGTTTATTAAATTAGTAGCATCTTCCGCATAATCATCAATACTTAATTGCGACTCTTTGGTAACACTTACACTTTGCCCCACAAGGCGTTTATCATAACGCAATGAAGCGATTCCATTTTTACCTAAATCATTAGCCAATATTTTGTAAGTGTTTGCAGTTATTCCTGCTTTTGCATTGTTACCGTTCCGATCCATTGCGCCGGCATCACCAATAATTAAAACAACCGGTATTTTCCCCGATACATTGTTAGGCACCACCAGCGAACCCGAAACAGAACCCGAAAAAGTTTTTACCGATATTGGCGATTCGGTCAGTGAAGGATCAATCGCGACGCTCTGCCCGGCTTGAGCAGAGACCTTTATAGTGCAAAATAGCGCAAGAATAAAAAAAATGTTTTTTTTCATTTGAATAAAATCAAAAGGGGTATTTTATCGCTCCGAAAGTAATAAAAATCACGCAGTTTTCGGAGAAGCATATTTTAGATCAATTTTTTCATCAATAACATCCCACCTATGGATAAGATTGTGTCTTAATGGAACGCTGATCTATTCGAGATCGCATCAATAGTTAAAATAATTTACCTTAAGAAAAAGTTACTCATTTTTTAATGTTAACTTCCTATTAAACAACTGTTTTTTAAGTATTTTAAATATATTTAATGCTTTAAACCATTCACTTTTATAGGAACTTAACAAACACAAAATAAATTTGGATGACGAGCGACAAGAGTCAGCGTTCAGTTGCCGGAAAATTGGACGGTTCGGAAAAGGGGGATAAGCCCGCAACTGGAAGTCTGAAGTCAGATGGGAGAAGACTTGCAGCTGATGATCCTGAAAAAATAATTAACAAATCCGAAACACCGATCAAATCCGATCCCGATAGCTATTGGGACGAACATCCGACATCCGAAATCACAATGGAAGTACACCATCACCCCGATCTGAATCACAAGAAAAAAGCCTGGAGAGAATATTTTCTTGAATTTTTAATGATATTTCTTGCCGTAACCATGGGTTTTTTTGCCGAAACGATGCGGGAAAATATCTCGGAAAACGGAAAAGCTAAAGAATTGGCGAAAAGCTTATACCTTGAAGCTTATAACGATTCCGTGATTATGCAAAGTAAAATAGCTTTACGCAGGCGAAAAGAGGTGCAAATGGAGTACTTCAGAATGTATGTGAAGGACAGCAGCCTCACACATTTATCCGAAAGGTTTTATCCAAGCTTTATGTGGTCGTACATTATAACAGCTGCGATAGAATTTGAACCCAACGACGGAATATTGAACCAATTGAGAAACTCCGGAACACTGCGCTACTTTAAGAGCACTGAACTACAAAATGCTATCAGCCGCATCAATACAGCAATCTTCAATGTACGGAACAGAAATAACCAGGAATACGCTTATAATGAGCAATATGTCCGGCCGTTTTTACTCAAACATTATGATTTTGGGTGGGAGGATGAGTATACACAAAACGGCAAATTATCGACTTTGAATGCATTATCGCAAATCAGCTTTCATCCAAAAATAACGCCTCAGATAAGAGATATCAGTGATTTTAAAAGAGATGAGGCTGATGCGCTTATTGCTTATTATCTGGTGATCTTACGGTCGACTAAACAATTGCATTACAACACTTACGTAAAGGCAAACCACCAGCTATTGCAAGCATTAAGGGTAGCATATCATATTGAAAATGACTAAAGGGAGAAGAGTAAGGAAGTCGGAAGCCGGAAGTCCGAAATCAGAAAATCAAGAAATTATTGATCAAACCAAATCCGAAATAAAAATGGAGGTTCACCATCACCCCGAAGTAGAAAAGAAAGGCTTGAAAGAATATATTCTTGAAGGCCTGATGATATTTCTTGCAGTTACAATGGGTTTTTTTGCGGAGACCATAAGGGAACATATCTCGGACAAAGCAAAAGGACTTGAGTATATCAAATCATTCGCACAGGATTTGCGGCGTGATACTGCTAATTTTTCGAGACTGATTGCTTACGACCACGCGAAGGCTTCTGCCTTGAATAACCTGGCAACTTGTTCAGATTCGATAAAGGAAAAGCC
>DASXMZ010000580.1:0-3729 GCA_036495385.1 Mucilaginibacter sp.
ATAGAAAAAGAAAATATAGCGAGTAGATAAATTTTGTTTTGAAAATCAGCATGTGTTAAGAAATAAAGGTTACAGCCAAATATACTATAATCTTTGCGATGGGCCTTATTTCAATAAATTGAAAGCAATAAAGCTAGCCGCATAAGCCAAGATAGTCATGTATGCAAATTGTATTGCCGGCCAGCGCCAGTTTTTTGTTTCGCGATAAACCACAGCTACCGTACTTGCACATTGCATTGCAAAGGCGTAAAACATCATCAGCGAAAACGCTACGGCCAATGAAAATACTGGCTGCCCCGTTTCAGGATTTGTAGCTGTTTTCATTTTATGCTGCACCGATTCCATTTTTTCGGCGCTGCCTTCAACGCTGTATATGGTGGCCATCGTGCCTACAAAAACTTCGCGCGCGGCAAAGGAAGTAATCAGCGCAATCCCAATTTTCCAGTCGAATCCCAGCGGTTTTATTACCGGTTCAATTACATGGCCCAGTACACCTGCGTACGAATTTTCGAGCTTTTCGGAGTTAATAGCTTTGGTGATTTCGTCGGGTTTTAGATGTTGCGTATATTGAGACTGTTGGTATTTTTTTTCGATTTGATCAAAACGATTACCCGGACCATAAGAAGCTAAAACCCATAAGATCACTGAAATGGCGATGATTACTTTCCCTGCCTGGAGCACAAATGCTTTTGAGCGTTCGTACATGGAAAAAGCTACGTTTTTCCAGCGCGGCATCCGGTAGACCGGAATTTCCATAATGAAATAGCCGCGTTCCCGTCCTTTTAAAATAAGTTTAAACACAAACGCCACGACTATTGCCGATATGAGGCTGAAAACATACATACCTGTAAGCGCAAGCCCTTGCAGGTTTATTACCCACCAAACATTGCGGTTAGGCACTACCAGCGATATCAGGAGCACATATATTGGGAGCCGGGCCGAGCAGGTAACCAATGGCGTCACCATGATGGTGATCATACGATCTTTCCAGTTCTCGATGGTTCGGGTGCTCATAATTGATGGTACAGCACAGGCAAAACCACCAATCAGTGGAACAACTGATTTCCCGTTAAGGCCAACTTTACGCATCAGTTTATCCATCATAAACGTTACCCGCGACATGTACCCGGTATCTTCAAGTATGGAAATAAATGCAAAAAGAATAGCTATTTGTGGGATAAACACCATTACTCCGCTTAACCCACCTAAAACACCGTCGACCACCAATCCGGTTAAAGGCCCTGCAGGCAATAACTGGTGCAATGCGCTCTGAATCCAAACGAAAGCATCTGCAATAAGTTCCATTGGGTAGGCCGACCACGAAAAAATAGACTGAAACATAAACAGCAGGACGCCAAAAAAGATGATGAAGCCAAATACTTTATGGGTAAGTACTTTATCGATCTTATTACTAAGGGTTTCCTCCTGCGCGGTGGCCGGTATTTTTACCGTGTCGTACAGCAGATCGTTTATAAAATTATAGCGGGCTATGGTTTCGGCGGCCTGTGCCTTTTGTGAGTGAAATGAAAATTTTTGCTCCAGTTCTTCAATACGGTCGCTGTCGGCCGTCGAAATAAACTTTATTGTTTCGTGCTGATGGGCCAGCTGTAAAGCATAATAGGGATTGTCCAGTTCGAACTCATCGCTTATTTGCCCTATCAATCCAGGCGCGATGGCTTTAACGTCTATAGACTCCTGCTGAAAGGCAACTTTATTTGAAAAGGATATTGCTTCTTTTAATTTGTCAATTCCCTCCAGTTTCCGGGCAGACATGGGTATCACCGGTACACCCAGCTTTTTCGAAAATAAATCGACATCAATAATTAAACCCGACTTTTTTGCCAGATCTGTCATGTTCAGTGCAACGATAACCGGTAACCGCAAATCAGCAACCTGGCTGTAAAGCAGCAGGTTTCGTTTCAAATTGGTTGAATCAATAATAACGATAATCAGGTCGGGAGTATGCGGGTTTGATTTATCAGCCAGTACAGAAAATACAATGGATTCGTCCTGGCTTTTTGGATAAAGGCTATAAGTTCCGGGCAGATCGATGATCTCGGCGGTACGGCCATCAGGTAATTGGCAATAACCGGTTTTTTTGTCGACCGTAACCCCGGGAAAATTTCCTATTTTTTGATTTAAACCGGTTAATGTATTGAAAAGAGTTGATTTACCGGTGTTTGGATTTCCTACAAGTGCAACTCTTATGTCGGCTTTCAATGGTTAAACTATTGCAAGATAATAGTAGAGGCTTCAAATTTACGCAGGCTTAACTGGTAACCGGATACGTTTATAGCTATAGGGTCGCCGAGTGGGGCAATGCGCGAAACGGTGATTTCTTCGCCGGGCAGACATCCCATTTCCATCAATTTAACCGACATTTCGAGGTCAGTAAATTCTTTAACAATTCCTACAACACCGGGTAACAAATCTGAAAGCCTCATATTACTTATAAATTTAGTCAAAGATAAAGCTTATTTAAATTTAATCCAAATAAGATTACCTGATACAAATCACAATATTAAATGATTATTGTCATTTTTTTGATCTTAAATCGAAGATATATTTTAAGATGAGCTGACTTTAAGATATTCGGAAATTTGAAGACAACTCATTTTCAAATTAACACATCTTCAAATTTTCAAATCGGCCTTTCACCTTGCTGACTTTGGGGCAGCCGCAGCCTTTAAAAATTCCGCACGATGTGAACGAAACCACCACAACAACTAAACCTAATATGATCCATTTATTCTTTAGCATAACGCAAAGCCTTAACTGTAATTATTATACTGAAAGCCCCCATACAAGCACCTGCAGAATCAGCAAACAGGTCGCCCCATTCGCCACTTCGCCACGTGAATATAAACTTTTGCAACAACTCAATAACACCACCATAGACGATCGCAATTATTGTAATCAGTATTATTTTTTTATACGAAAAAGCCTGGTGGTATTGTTGCCTGATAAAATCATAACAATAAAGAACTACCAGCATAAAAAACAACCCGCAATGCACCAGTTTATCAAAGCCGGGAAAGAATATCGGTGACTGACTAATTCTCCCAAGCTTGACACTGCATAGCATAAAAATAAATAAGGCCCACAAAATAGCAGGCCTGTAATATTTAAATGATGTTTTCATTAAACACCAATCAATGATTTATAACTGTCGGCAGATAATAAACTATTGGCATCACCAGCACCTTTCAGGGTCACTTTCACCATCCAGCCATCACCGTAAGGATCGGTATTTACCAATTCGGGTTGTTTGTCAAGCAGGGAGTTAATTTCCGTAATAGTTGCAGTAACCGGCATAAAAAGATCTGATACGGTTTTAACAGCCTCAACGGTCCCAAAAACCGCATCTTTTTCAATTTCTTTCCCTATTGCAGCAATATCTATATAAACGATGTCGCCCAACTCGTGCTGTGCAAATTCAGTTATACCAATATATGCAACGTCGCCCTCGGTTCTTATCCACTCGTGGTCTTTTGTATATTTTAATTCTGCAGGGAAATTCATGTCTCAAATTTTTATGCGTCAAAAATAGCAAAACTTTAAGTATACACAATATATAGTCTCCCATTAAAACCATTAGCTACGTATAAACCAATAGGGTAATAGAAACCAAAATTTAGATGATTTGTTAACTTACCACAAAATAGCCGCAATGAAAAAGCTAAAGTTCGTCATTACGATTACACTGCTTGCCTGGGCCTTCCAGGCCTG
>DASXMZ010000581.1:0-3321 GCA_036495385.1 Mucilaginibacter sp.
CCGATAGTGTTCCGGGTATCGGCACTAAATAACTGGTTGGTTGTATCACTTAAGGTGTACGAAGTCCCGCCACCGCTAATATTAAGTCGTGCTGTTTTTATGTCAGCCTTATAAGGTTCTTCAAAATTGCCTTTGCCAATCAGTTTTACGCCTTTACTACCGGTAGTATCATCATCGTCATCATTGTTGTCATCATCCATATTATTGTCGTTATTATAATAAACATGATGACCGGGCCAAAAATTAAAACGATCGCCAAAGTTACCGAAAAGCATTAACCCTATTCCTCCTACAACTACCGCTATTTTTAAAATAGTAGCCCAGGGAGAATTGTTATGAGCAAATACCAGGTTAACGCCGGCAATTACCAGGAATATTGGCCACAAGTGAAAAATATTATACCAATGAAAATGGATGTATCCAAAATTATTCAGCAGGAACGCTGCGCCTATGAGTACCAGGACAAGGCCCGGGATTAGTTTATCGTTTTTCATGACTTAATTTTTAAGAATATCTAATAGTCTATCAATTATGGGATTATGGTTCAACAGTCGTTGTATTATCAGTGGCTGACGGGCTGTCCGTCACTGATGGATTATTGGTAGTTGAAGTTTCTTTGTTATCGTCGTTTTTCCAGTCGGCTTTTTCCCATGGTTGCTTTCTTTGACCGGAGGCAATAAGCGCCCCGCCAACAACAACCAACATCAATGGCCATACCCTGTCAAAATTAAAATCGGGGATAAGATCATATTCATCAACTAAAATGATAGCTCCCAAAACAATCAATACCATGCCTACAATGACACCGGCATTTGATCTTTGCCTGGGCGGTGGATTAAAGCCTTGCTGGAAATTGCCATAAGGATTACCGAAAACATTTCCCTGGGGAGAATTAAAGGGTGCCCCCGGCTGCTGCGGTGGCACAGTATAATCAACTGTGGGGTTGTTGAAACCGTTATACATATAACCTTTTTTGGGCAGCACTATCCATAAAATAATGTAGGGTATAAAGCCTACTCCCATTATTAAAAAAGTAAACACGAATAACAGGCGCACCACAACAACATCCATCTCAAAGTACTCGGCCAGGCCCGAACAAACACCACCAAATACTTTGTGGTATTCATCCCTGTATAGTTTTTTGTTCATAATATTAAGTTTTAAGGTCTATTTATATTTGTCCGTAAGCGGGTTTAATTATTATTTCATCTACATTGGCCCCGGCGCTCATTTTGTAAATATTCATTACAGCCGAAGCGATATCTTCGGGCAAAACCATCTGATCTTTATCAACGGTCATGCCCTTCCATGAATCTGTTAATGTTGAGCCGGGTATAATGGCGGTTACCTTTACGCCGTATGGCTGCATTTCCAGCCTCATTACCTTACTAAGACCAAGCAGTGCATATTTTGTTACACTATACGTACCGGCCTCAGCAATAGGGTTTAACGCTGCAACTGAGCAGATGGTAAAAATATGCCCTTCGCGTGCGGCCATCAATTTTTTACCAAAATAACGGTACAATAAGTAAGCGGGTGCCAGGTTGGTGTTTACTTCTTTTTCGAAAGTTTCTTCGCCATCATTTAGTATGCTGCTGTGCTCGTACATACCCACATTATTTACAATAATGCTGATGCGACCCAGCTCACCTTCCGCCTCCTTAGCAAATTTCAATACTTGGTGTTTTATACTGCAGTCAGTAATTGAAGTAAATACTTTAATTTCCGGGTTTATAGCAAACAGTTCGTTTTTAAAAGACAAAAGATCATTATCGTTCCTTGCGCAAATTGCCAGGTTAATTCCTTCTTTTGCGAAAGCGATGGCAATTGCGCGGCCCATTCCTTTTGTTGATGCGGTTATGATTGCGTTTTTCATTTCTTTTGTTATTAGGTGTGTTGTTATTTGATTGTTATTATTTGCGATATAATTTTCGGAATTATTCTTCAGCCCGAAAGCAATAAAGCTAATAATTTGTGTTACAAAACCTTATTTAAATAACAAAACCTAAAAGATTAATGATCTTATAACACAAATTTAATTGCTAATTGAGCCGGCGTAATCAGGCATTTGGTGAAGCGCGGTAAAATTTCGGTAAAGTGGGGGAAAGGAACGGTAAACGAGATTACGTTCGTAGAGACGCGATGCATCGCGTCTCTACCTTGGGGCATTTCAACAAGTTTACAGCGTCGCCTTCAAAACAATATAAGGCGAAAGCGCCTTGCTCTCAACAGGAATAATTTTTGTCGCTATTTTGCCGGTTAGCCAGATGGTTTTTAAAAACGCCTTTACCAAACCAGTTTGCTGTTGTTTATTTTCCAACCAAACCGAAAATTTGCCATAATAATAGGCCTCTACGTTTTTAAGGCCGAGTTCTTTGCAATAATCAGCAAGCAATTGCGGGTTCATGCTGCTGATGTTATGTTTTTCGTAATTGCTTTTATCAAACTTGCGCTGTACCCAACCATTTACTCCGGTAAAATTGGGTAAAGTAATAAACAGTGTACCGCCTGGCTTTAAAAAATTCAGGTGCCTTGCTATGATGTCTTTGGTATCGTTAAAGTGCTCTATTAAACCGCAGGATAAAACCAAATCATATTGCTTTTGTGGCTGAAACTTAAAAAGGTCGCCTTCAATAATTTCTATGTCTTTCTCGCTCAAGTCATTTACATTCAAAACTTCCTTTAACACACCTGGATGAATATAATAATCAAAAAGTGTAGTATTCAGGCCGAAATATTTCTTCAGAAAAATCGCATAATAGCCGGGAAACCCGCCCAATTCTATGGCCGACGAAATTTTGTTTTCTTTTATTGCCTGATCTAATAATTTATAAAATGTATAATCGGCGGGTACTTTGAATGCCAATCCCTTTTTTGATTCCCAATAATTGGTCCAGAATGTTTTATCGGTGAGTTCGTTGCTCATGAATGACGACGGAATATTTTAAGCCAAATGTAAGTTAAAAACATTGACATGTATTTGAATAAGAGATAAGAAAACAGGGTAACAATAACAATAAAAACGGTGAAACCAAATGCACCACCAAAGGGATAAATAGTCGTATGCCATCCAGGACTAATAACAGTTGTCAAATTCATAAAAAATAATGATGGCAATATTAGATAAAGAACAAAAAATGCAATAATACCGGATATTAATTTCAATAATGATTTCTGCCAAAAATTCATAACAAATTATAAGATGTTAAGATAGCCATTTTCTCACAACACGAAATTTGTTCGAAAAGAATTTATAAAACTCAAATTCGTGTAATTCGATAAAATTGGTGTAATTAGTGCCATGTTAAGAGTTGTTCATTT
>DASXMZ010000582.1:0-1705 GCA_036495385.1 Mucilaginibacter sp.
ATAAAAAGACCACCTTAATATCGCGGGCCATTTGGTACCAATGTCTGCGAGGGCGTATTGACCATCTTTACCAAACCATTCAATAATAAACAGAAAAAGGATAAAAATAAAGGTATGTTCCACCACATTTGTCGCTGCGAAAACTGGTGCGGAGAAAAGGCCTTTTGAAAAAAGCGACTTGTAAATATCAAAAGCCTGGCTTATGCTATCGCTGCGGAAAATAACAAAGGTAAACATAACCAGGAGGAATGTCCCCGCAATATTAATAAACTCGCTAAATGACGGTATGATTTTGCCTTTTGCAATCTTTTTCTTTTTATTGAGTTTTCCGCTGATAATTAGCGGGATATAGTAACAGCCATGTAGAAAGCCAAACAAAACAAATGTCCAGCTGGCGCCATGCCAGATGCCGATGAGCGTAAAATTTATAATGATCGCCACAACCAAACCGGCTTTACCATAATCCCGGAAGGAAATACTTAGGGGTGTAAATACATAATCAATTAACCAGGTGGTTAATGAAATGTGCCATTTTCGCCAGAATTCACCAATGTTTTGAGCAAAAAACGGGAAATCGAAATTGCGTGTAATATTTAAGCCCAGCAAGCGGGCCAGCCCGATAGCCATATCCGAATACCCTGAAAAGTCGGTATATATTTGAACCGTGTACAAAAATATACTTATTAAAAGTGTGCTCGCAGGCAGGGTATGGTAGTTGCTAAAAACCTGGTCGGTTATTACCGCGCAGTTATCGGCAATTACCGTTTTTTTAAACAGCCCCCACAATATTTGCCGAAGGCCGTCAACGGCATTGTCTGTGTTGAAAACCCGCTTCCTTTCAAGTTGGGGTATTAACATCGACGCTTTGTCGATTGGGCCCGAAATCAGGCTTGGAAAAAATGCAACGAATGTAAAAAACGTGAGCCAATCTGTAGTCGGTTCAATTTTACCCCTGTAGATGTCGAACAGGTAGTTCAAAGTTCTGAAGGTAAAAAAGCTAATACCCAGCGGTAGTATAATGTTGGCAGTGTGAATGCTTAAACTGATACTGAACTGTGAAAATAGACTAACAAACGAGCTGATAAAAAAGTTAACGTACTTAAAGTAAATTAACAGGCCGATTGATATAACCACCCCCGTGTTGAGAAAGATCCTTTTGGTTTTCAGGCTGTCGCTTTTGCCGATGGCATAACCCAACGCATAATTTAAGGCAGATGTGAAAATTAACAGCGAAAGAAACCGCCAGTCCCAAAAGCAATAAAACACGTAGCTGCCTGTTAACAGAAGTAAATTCTGAAGCTTAAAATTTCTGTTAAAAGCAAACCAGTACAGGAAGAATATAATTAAAAAAAATACCGCGAATGACTGGGAATTGAAAAGCATACTATTTAATATTTCCTGCCGCGTTGATGATTAAATTTACGCCATTAATTTGCTGGCCGGCATTTACTAAGAAAAGCACACTTTCGGCAACTTCTTCAGTGCTAAGCAGTGGCCGGTCGTTCTTTATTTGCTCAATCAAACGTTCGTCCATTGAAGCTGTAAGGTTGGTTAACATAAGTGAAGGCGAAACAGCGTTTGATGTTATATTAAACTTCAAATTTTCAACCGCCCATACTTTGGTGAGCTCTTCGAGATAAGCTTTATTTGCAACGTAAACAGCCGATCCGATAGGAGGGGTATTGACAAGCGCTGCCGATAGGAT
>DASXMZ010000583.1:0-1935 GCA_036495385.1 Mucilaginibacter sp.
AAACATATAAAATCATGGCTTTAGAAATAACTGATGCAAACTTTGAAGAACTTGTCCTTAAATCTGATAAACCCGTTTTGGTTGATTTTTGGGCAGAATGGTGCGGACCTTGTAGAATGGTTGGCCCAGTAGTAGAAGAAATTGCAAAAGAATATGATGGCAAGGCGGTTGTAGGTAAAGTTAATGTTGATAACAATCCCGGCATATCAATGAAATTTGGTATCCGTAATATCCCTGCCTTATTATTCTTTAAAAATGGCGAAATTGTAGATAAACAAATTGGCGCCGTTCCAAAATCTATCCTGACTGATAAGTTAGTTAAACAATTAGCATAATTGGATTTCACAGATTGTTGCTTTGATTACACCGGTTCTTTAAAAAGGGACCGGTGTAATTATTTTTATACATCTTTGTAATTATAGCTAAATGGCGCAATCATAAAAAATCGACGCAATCGTTTATAATCGGTGAAATCATAAATAATGTTAAAAGATGATCAGCAGATAAGGCACCTGGCCAACCTCGAATTACTTGCCCGGCAGGTGGTTGAAGGATTTATCACCGGTTTACACCAAAGCCCTTTTCACGGTTTCTCCGTAGAGTTTGCAGAGCACCGATTATACAATAACGGGGAATCGGTAAAAAATATCGACTGGAAATTACTTGCCCGCACCGAAAAACTTTTTGTAAAGCAATTTGAAGAGGAAACCAATCTGCGGTGCTATTTATTGCTGGATACCTCATCGTCTATGAATTTCCCCACTTCGGGGATAAATAAACTGCAATTCTCCATTTATGCTATAGCATCGCTCATGTTCCTGTTCAAAAAGCAGCGTGATGCTTTTGGTCTATGCCTTTTTTCGGACAAACTCGACTGGATAAGCCCGGTCAAATCCACGGCTTCACACCTGTTTTATCTATATGCCGAACTCGAAAAAGCTTACAACCATCCCCAAAGAAATACCGTAACCAATATTACCCAGGTTTTGCACCAGGTTGCCGGGCAGATCCATCAGCGGTCGTTGGTTATTATTTTCAGCGATATGCTCGAAAACAGCCTAAATCCCGAAAAGCTGGCGCTTTTGTTCGCATCCATACAGCATTTAAAATATAACAAACACGAAGTAATTGTTTTTAATGTTAGGGATAAAGAAAAAGAACTTGATTTTAATTTCGACAACCGTCCGCACGAGTTTGTTGACATAGAAAGCGGCGAACAGGTGCGCGTACATCCCAACAAAATAAGAGAAGCTTACCGCTCATCATTAGCGCAATACCAGCACGAAATGGTATTAAAATGCGCCCAATACCAAATAGACCTTATCGACGCCTACCTTCCCGACGATTATAATAATGTATTAAAATCGTATCTCATCAAACGAAATAAGATGGTTTGAGGTTGATATGCAGATATGTGGATGTGCAAATGATTTAATATGTGTCACGCACGTGTGGGTTGCGGGTACGTAAATGTGCAGTTCTATTATAATTCCGTTGTTATAACCTTACAACATTCCAACTTTGTAACATTTCAACAAATTTACAACCTTACAACATTCCAACCATACAACTTTCCAACAAACCATCCACCCAACCTATTTAATAATAAGTTAAGTAATTTAAAGAAAAGGTTTGTAAAATTGCTTCAATCAATTTACGTACATTGCTGTTAATTAATAAAATTATTTTTTTTATATGAGAGTTTCCGTTGAGCGAAAACCTATAAGAATAAACCCCGATCCGAAGCGTGTTATCGCAAGATTTTTTTTTAACGGTAATGACCGGGCTAAAGAAGTAATTAAAAGGGTGATGGATATTAGCGAAGAAGTTGCCTTCGGCATAGTTTCGCCCATTTTACAGGGGTATTCAAAACGGCACCGCAATATTACACGCGTATTAAACCGTCACTGCGCCAAGCTGAAGCCACTTTTTGCC
>DASXMZ010000584.1:0-14477 GCA_036495385.1 Mucilaginibacter sp.
CCCGGTTTGCAAAAATTTGATATTTCGTAATGCTCAAAGCCATGAGATTGCATTTCGTCCATCAATATAATAAATTGTTCCGAACTTTGCTGATCGTCCATCGCTGGCTGTTTTTTATTTTTGATAAATGAGGCAAGGGCAGTTTTGGGTTCAACCGTCATTGAATAAGATGAAACGTGCGGCACACCCAACTCGAAAACCTTTTTCAAATTATGTTTCCATTTCTGATCGCTTAACAGCGGGTATCCATAAATCAGGTCGACAGTAATATTTTCAAACCCGGTGTCCTGCGCTCGTTTTACTGATGCTTCGGCAGCGGTACTGCGATGAACACGGTTCATCCATAGCAGGTCGTCGTCAAAGAAAGATTGTATGCCTATACTTAAGCGGCTAACTGCTGTATTTTTTAACGATTCTATTTTGGCTTTGTCTAAATCGTCGGGATTGGCCTCAAGAGTTATTTCGGCATTTGCCGAAACCGTATGCAAATCTGTTATGCTGCCGATAATTAAATTTATTTCCTTCTCGCTTAACAAAGACGGCGTTCCCCCACCGAAATACATGGTTTCAACGGTCTCGTTGTCGAGGTAGCCTTTTTGCAGTTTAATTTCTTTTAGCAACGACTGTAAAAGCTCATCCTTATATTTTAATGAGGTGTTGAAATGAAAATCGCAATAATAACATGCCTGTTTGCAAAAAGGAACGTGAATGTAGATGCCGGCCATCGGGGATAAAGATAAGGAGACCCCTTTAAATCTCCATCAATTGAGTGAATTTAAAAAGTTTTTATTTCTTAATGCCATGCAAAGCGTGTATAAGAAGTGCGGGTTGGTTTCAACGAAGCAGCCAGATAATTTTTTTTGCCTTAAACAATAAGTATGTATGTTTTTTTTCGTTATTAATTTAGATATTATTTATTAACTTAACTCTTTGTTATATAATAATTAAAAAACTATAATTCATGGAATATTTACCCTTAAAATCAGGTCTTAAACAGGTGTTTTTGATTTGTATTGCAACTTTTTTGATTTTGCCAAAAACGATGCTGGCACAAAATAATGGGGATGTTAACATTGAGTTTCATGGCCGAGATACAATGGTTAATGGCGTTAACCTGAAGTATCTGCCGCCAAAAGACCAAAAGGCAGCCCGTGCACAGATAGCAATGCTTAACCGGCTATCAACTACCGCCCAGAGCAAAAAGAGCGCGCCAAATACAACGCCTGCTAACATTGATACAGTTTCCCGGTCGGTAAGCAGCAATAAAAATACTGTGGGAGCCGCGCCGGCTCAGACAAGCCAAAGCGCCGGCGGCAATGTAGTTGCACCACAAACAACAGCGCCGTCAGTCACTGCGGCTGTGGCCCCAAGTGTATTACCATCAGTAGCTCCAAGTGTGGCTCCAAGTGTATTACCATCAGTAGCTCCAAGTGTAGCGCCATCAGTAGCTCCATCTGTTGGTGTGCCTATACCCTTGGTAGGTGCAGCATCTTTGGCCGCAGCTGCAACTGTTCCACAAACACAGGCGGCTGCGCCGGCTTCACCAGTGTTGCAAAATGGAGGAACACAAAGTGCTCTTGCGCCGGCAACGCAGGTCACAACTCCAGTAGCTGTTACTCCTGCACCTGCACCAGCACCTGCACTGGCCCGCGAACTTGTACCTAACACACAAACCTTTAATTATAGCATTACCAGTAAAGAAGGGATCAACACACATATTACTTACTATGTATCTGAGCCAGTAAAAAGCGAAGCTCAGCAAATTATAGGCGCATACAAACCTGGATTAGAAATACAAGACGTGAGCCTGGTTCCCCAATTTTGGGCTGGTAAAACCTTGTTAACATTCAGCTTGCCAGATAAAACTGCTGCCGCTGTAGAGATTACTGACAATGAAGGCAAGGTTTTGTGGGATGATAAAATTACTTCGCCAGCATTCAGTAAATCATTCAGTTGGACGTTAAATGGCACTTATTACCTCGTTGTTAAACAAGGCGGCGAAACCGCTATTAAAAAGATTGTGAAAGAATAAAAGATCGTGAAAGAATAATTGATAAGGTAATGAATGAGGCCTGACATCAATAGTTATTGACCATATTTCATATTGTTTGTTTAGGTAGTTTGTGAAATTGTTTCGGCATTGTCCATCAATGAAAGACATTGCCGAAACATGCAGATGGTAGAAGAAAAAAAATTTAAGCGAATACCATCATAACTTTATTTCTAATCCAAATTGCAACACCTGGTTTCTATACGAGTCAAGATAGGTTGCATTGCCGCCTGGTGCAATTGGTTGAAAATCTATAACATACCTCGCGTGAAGTTCGACATAGCGGCCCAGATCAAAACTAACACCTCCAACACCGCTAAAAACATGGTGATAGGGTGAAGCGAGAGTATAATGTTCACTGGTTACCATCGTACCATTATCCACGATGTTTTGCGTAGACAGTAAATAAGAAATCTGAGGGCCTATGTAGATATTAAACACGGGGCCAACTTTAAATTTGGCAAGTAATGGAACATCAATATATTGAGTGCGCTGCGTAAAATTACCATCAGCAGTATTAGCAGCATAACCCTTTTGCGAATACAAAACTTCGGGTGCAATTGCAAGCGGATAGAATAGCGGGAGCTCCAACATAAGTCCGCCGTGAAAACCGATAATTGAGCCCGTGCTGAACTTTGAATCGTAGGCATTAACAGTATTTGAAATGCTTACCCCTCCTTCGAAACCAATGCGGGGCTTATAAAAGTCGTTGGTACTGCTGTTACTATTTAAATGGATTTTATATGGATGGTCACCAAGATATCCGGGGTCCATATCCTGTGCGCTGACAGAAGCTGTTGCCAGCAGGCTCATAGCCAAAAATAAAATTATTTTCATATCGATTAAGTTTTTATAGATTATATATACAAAAATATAGCATTTGTAATATATAGTTAACGAAATAATTTAAAAAACATGTTCCATTTATTAAAACGAAACATATTTAATGAAAGGAAATTCTATTTATTTCTATTGCAGATGTTCTCGCGTCAGCTTCGGAAGGTTTAGGATTACAGAAGAGGTAGTTTTAGTGATCCTTTCTTTTTTTCGTTATATTTTTTACAACCGCCCTGACAAAAAGCAACCAATTAAATTAAATATAACAAGGCAGTTATTTATAATAAATGATACCTGGTTTTATGAATAATAATTAAACGATTTATTAATTACCATTGAAATTATATGAACTGAATTGTAAAAAGAACGCATTAAGGACAGAAATGTTGTCTCTTTTTTGAATAATGTGGTACGCAAAAAATTAAAGTTATCAGCACTTGCAAGCGATCATCTGCTTCAAAACCGGCTCAGGTAATTATTTACCGCTAATTCATCATTCAGATCCGCAATCAGCCCGATATAGCCGTCAGGACGGATCACAAAAAAGCCCCGTGGTTTCCCCAATACATGGGCGCTATTTGTATCGGTCATCAACCAAGCCTTTACCCCTCCGCCAAATTTTCCATTGATATAATCAGCCACCACTTGGTTCCCACCAAAAGTGGCACCGTAAAGTGGATGCCCCGTGTAAAAAGCCGAGTGATATCAGCATAGCTATTTCAAGTAAAAATCGTACTCCCAGATTTATCGAATTTGTGTTCATATGCTTTATAGGCTAATATTTAACATTAAAATTATTTTTTTTATTTAAAGGCAACTTATTTGCCATATCATCAGTACTCAAAGTGAGATAATTCGCTATTTGATAACACTGCAAAAGAAAGGAGGACAATGAGTTACAACAAATAAAAACCAATAAATAAAAGCATCTTGTAAAAACGATTTGTTAACTAAATTATTAATAATTATGAAAAATCTGATAAATATCAAAACCCTGCTTACAGGGGTTTTGGTAGCTTCGTGTTTTTTTTCATGTAAGAAAGACCTTTCGCCTGTTAGCAGAAATCTTATTAGTAATGATAATAGCCTCGCCAGTGTTAGCATTTTCAATGTAGCACAGGTAAACCTTGTAGCAGATACACCCGGATTCGGCGCGTCGGTAATTGATCCTAACCTGGTAAATGCCTGGGGCATAGCCTCACCGCCAAATGGTCCAATCTGGATTTCAGACAACCATACCGGCGTTAGCACAATATATAACAGAGCAAATGGCCAAACTCTGAGGCCGCCGGTTACTATTCCGGCCGCCATGTCGGGGCAAACAGGCGCACCCACCGGGGTTGTATTCAACAGTACGACCGATTTTGGAGGAAACAAATTCATATTTGCAGGTGAAGACGGGATAATTGCTGCCTGGAGTGGTGGTAATGCAGCAGTGAAAGTTGCCGACCGGTCTCAATTCAATACTGTGTATAAGGGGATAGCAATGGCCAATGATGGCAAGGCCAACTTTCTTTACCTGGCTAATTTTAGGGGCGGAAAAGTTGACGTTTTTAACCGGGAATTTAAATATATTACAACTAAGCCGTTTTGGGACCCCGCTATACCGGCAGGTTTTGCGCCGTTCAATATTGTAAATATAGAAGGGCAGTTATACGTTACCTATGCTAAACAAAAGGGGCCAGCTGATATGGACGACGAAGCCGGCACTGGCAACGGGTATGTGGACATATTTAGCCCTGATGGTACATTGGTAAAACGCTTTGCATCCAAAGGTGAGCTTAACTCTCCCTGGGGAGTGGCACTCGCGCCTCCGGGATTTGCGGGAGCCACCCAAACTATTCTTGTTGGCAATTTTGGAAGCGGGCGGATTCATGTATATGATATGATGGGTAACTACATGGGCCAGTTAAAAAGCCAGGGAAAGAGCATGACCATTGACGGATTGTGGGCCATCGATTTCTTGAAAAACAATTTACCGGGCGGGAGCGCCACTGACCCGTTATATTTCACCTCGGGCCCAGATGCCGAATCACACGGCCTTTTCGGATACTTACAAAAACACTAACCAAAGCGTTAATTAGCTATAATAAAAGCTCCTGTTAATCTATTGTCAGCAGGAGCTTTTATTATTTGAGGGTATTCAAAATATCAAACTATAAATTCAGTGAAACCAGTTATCCTTATGTGTATCGGCGCTGCTAGTAAAAAATAACCTGCAGAAACCCTGGAGCCGCTAAATCGTATAAACGAAATGACTTTATAGACCCTGGGATGCCGATTTTAATTTGGTATAGCAATCCATATAAAATCTTCGGCGAGATATTAAACATCGCATTTTTTTTAAATAGTGCCGGATGTGATAAAATATATACAAATCACACAACAGCATAATGAAAAAATCGATTATTAAAGTAATTTTGTAACAACATAAAAATGCGCTTTACCTTTTTTTTTATACTATTGATTTCATTCTGTTGTGGTATGGCTTATGCTCAGCATAATTCACTTACCAACAAGGAGAATGATAGTTTAAATCCAGGCAATACACAGCCAATTGAAATATCAATGGTTGATTCTGCCACATTGGCTCAGCGCAGGAAGTTTGTGGCCGATTCGATCAACAGGTTTTACTTTTTTCCTGATTCAATGCGGGAAAGTCAGTTGTTGAGTAAATTGTGGATAAATAAAATACCGGGCATATATTTCAATGGATCTTCCGAATCACAAAATACGGGTCAAAACGGACAGGTTCGCAAATTGCGCGATCTCTGGCTAATTTTGGCAATATGCGGCCTACTAATATATGCCGCGATTTTAAACCTTTTATTAGGTAAGGATATTAAAATTGTTATACAATCATTTTATTATAAACAAGCGCTTTCGCAACCCAACAAGGAGGGCGGACCAATCAATTTTTGGGCTTTTATCGGGCTATTTTTATTATTCAGTTTGACATTTGGCCTTGTTTTGTGCCAGCTTTCCGGGCACTATAATCTCTATTACGGAGTGAGCGACTTCGAGCTCTTTGTTTTACTTTCAATCGTAATTGGACTATTATTTGCACTCAAATTCCTGGTATTGAAATTTATAGGCTTTGTTTTTGATATGAGCAGGATGGTCAGCGAATACATAACCATATTGAATCTGACTTATTTTAATATCGCTTTCGTTTTATTATGTGTTTCAATATGCTTTAGTTTACTTGCTGAACAATATATACGTTACTTATTAATTTCAACATTGGTATCAATAGCCATAATATTTGCATGGCAATACTTGCGGAACAGTGTAAGTATCGTGTCCAATTTTCGATTTCATAAATTTTATTTATTTATCTATCTTTGTGCCCTCGAAATTTGTCCTATTTTAATTTTAATCAAGGCACTTAATATAAATTTTTAGGCAATTACAAGATTTGAATTTGGAAGAGAGAAAGAAAAGGGTTAAAAGCATATTAGTTACTTTGCCCAAACCTGAAAACGATAAAAATCCATACACCGAGCTTGCTAAAAAGCTCAATTTGAAAATTGATTTCAGATCATTTATTCATGTGGAGGGTGTGCCGGCTAAAGATTTCCGTAAAGAAAAAATCAACCTTGCCGATTTTAGTGCTGTGATTTTCACCAGCCGTAACTCCGCTGACCATTTTTTTAGGATATGCGATGAAATGCGTTTCGAGGTACCGATAGAAATGAAATATTTCTGTTTATCTGAAACCATAGCCCTTTATCTTCAAAAGTATATTCAATACCGCAAAAGGAAGATATTTTTTGGTAAACAAACTGCGTCTGACCTGGCTGAAGTGCTAAAGAAACACGCGGGTGAGAAATTTCTTTACCCATGCTCAGACGTAGCCGCTGAAGAAACCCAGAAATTCCTACTGGAGAATGGTTATAATTTTACACCAGCAGTACTTTTCCGCACCGTCTGCAGCGATTTATCAGATCTGGCCGAGGTTTTTTACGATGTAATTGCTTTTTTTAGTCCCTCGAGTATCCAATCGTTGTATAAGAATTTCCCGGATTTTAAACAAAACAACACCCGTATTGCTGCCTTTGGCGCCACTACTCATAAAGCCGTGCTCGAAGCCGGTTTAATTTTAGATATCCCTGCCCCAACCCCCGCCGCACCGTCTATGACTATGGCTATAGAACACTATGTGAAACAGGTCAACAAATAATAGGATTTATTATTTAATTATTTTTTTGCAACTATTTACCAGTCTTTGCCGTAAAAATCCAAACAAAACAGCAGATTTTAGGCGAGCGACAAACTAAAATTGTGCATTTGTAGTTATATGTTTACCTTAATGATATAGAAAAAAGTTACTTTTGACTATAAAAATTGTTTTTTGTATTAAATGTATTAAATTTAATATATTCGGATTGTTACACTGAGTTGAATTTACTTAACTGAATTTTGAATTAAAGATGAAACAGATATACTTTTTAATGGCAGTTATAACTGTCGGAATTTTAAGCGGCTGTAGTAAAGGCGGCGACAGAGGTGAAGTGACGGGTGTACCCGCACGAGCGTTCAGGTCTGAAGTTCCTCTTGGAATGGTTTACGTTCCCGGCGGTTCATTCCTGATGGGTCAAACCGACCAGGATGTTACATTCGCTCAAATTTCCCAAACCAAACAAGTTACCATCCCTTCATTTTTCATGGATCAAACAGAAATTACAAATAGCCAGTATAAGCAATTTGTAAACTGGGTACGGGATTCAATCGCAATTACATCTTTTATAAATGATCCTAAGTATTATCTGAACCCTGCAAAGGGAGCAGCTCCAAATTCAAATGGTAAAAAATTCATTAACTGGGCATATGTAAAAAAATATCCGGTAATGAGCCCTAAGAAAGGTGCAGCCTCAGCTGCTGCCGCTGCAAAACTGCAGGGTATGTATTACCAGGGCGACGACCGTATATTTGACCGCAACGAACTTGATGTACGGTTGTTAAAATACAACTATGCTCTTTTAATGTTGCGCAGCGCATCAGATTATAAAAACGATAAAACAAAGAAACGTTCGGATTTCATTTTCCGCGACACCGTTCCGGTTTACCCTGATACATTGGTTTGGCTGAGCGATTTCTCATATGCAGCCAACGAGCCAATGGTTCAAAGTTATTTTTCGCACCCGGCTTTCCGTAACTACCCTGTGGTAGGTGTAACCTGGCGCCAGGCCCGTGCATTTAATGTTTGGCGCACCCGTTACAACGATGCTTATAAAGATTCAAGGCATTTGTCACATCGTAACCCTTATTCATTGCCAACAGAAGCAGAATTTGAATATGCTGCACGTGGCGGCAGGATAGGTACTGACTATCCATGGGGCGGTCCTTATATTAAAAACGCTAAAGGATGTTTACTTGCAAACTTTAAACCCGGCAGAGGTAACTATACCGACGACGGAGGAGCATACACCGTGAACGTAAAATCATATTTCCCTAATGATTATGGTTTATACAACATGGCAGGTAACGTAGCCGAATGGACCTCGTCAGCATTTGATGAATCGGCTTCTACATTTGTACATGACATGGCACCAACATTCGACTATGAGGCTAAGCCAAACGATCCACCTGTGCTGAAACGCAAAGTAGTGCGCGGCGGATCGTGGAAAGATGTAGGTTATTTTCTTCAAAACTCAACACGTACTTACGAGTACCAGGATACTGCTAAATCATATATCGGCTTCAGATGCGTAACACACTACCTTGGCCGCGATATTAAAGATAAACGATAAACACACGTCTTAAACAATTCACAAATTATAAATCAATCTTATTATTATTATGAGTACTACTGGGAAAACAAAACCATACGGAATTAGCAATATTGTATCATGGGGTGCAACCGTGGTAATTATTGGTTTGATGTTTAAAATATTACACTGGCCCGGCGCTACATACTTCATTGCCGGAGGATTATCAACAGAAGCCGTATTGTTCTTTATATTGGGATTTCAAAGAGAGGCTATTGAAATTGACTGGTCACGTGCATATCCCGAATTGAGTGACGACTATGCAGGCGAATTGCCAAAATCAACAAAAAAAGGCGGCGACAGCTTCTCAAATACTGCAGCTTTAGATAAGATGCTGGCAGATGCTAAGATAGGCCCTGAATTAATAGGCAGTCTTGCTACCGGATTAAGTACTTTTGGAGACAAGGTTGCTTCCATTTCACGGGTTACTGACGCAGGCGATGCGACGATGGCCTATACTAACAAAATTAAAGAAGCTACTGCCAGCTACGATAACCTGAGCACTGCATTTGATAAAGCTTCATTAAATTTATCTGAAATTGCAAGTACCGGCCTCGATTCAAAATCATATCATGAGCAGATAAACAAAATGGCTAAAAATCTTTCGGCCTTAAATGCTGTTTATGAACTGGAATTACAGGACTCAAGCAATCACTTAAAATCAATGAACAGGTTTTATACTGAAATGTCCAACACCATTCAAAGCTTTAACGACGCCGCGGGCGATTCGGTACAGTTTAAGACTGAGGTTGCACGTTTAGCCAAAAATATGTCAACATTGAACGGAATATACGGGAATATGCTTTCAGCAATGAACCAGCCACGTGTTAATTAAGTAATATTATAGTTTAATTAAAAACAATTAACATTAAATAACATGGCTGGAGGTAAAGAAACCCCAAGACAAAAGATGATGGGCATCCTGTACCTGGTGCTATTGGGCCTAGTGGCCCTTAGTGTGCCGGATAGTTTGATGGATGCCTTCAAAAATATACGAGTAAGCCTGGACGCATCAACAGCGAATGTTGATAAGGGTATACAAAATACATATACAGCTTTTGAAGCAACAAAGCTTAAAGAGCAGGCAGTAAGGGCCAAACCGTTTTATGATAGGGCAAGAAAGGCAAGTGAAATAGCAAATAAGCTTAACACTTATGTTAATGGCTTAAAAGGTAAATTAATTACTGCAGGCGGTGGCCTTAACCCAAGTACGGGCGACGTTGATGCGAGAGAAAATCTTGATGTGTCGCCACGTATTATGATTAATCAAAAGAATGGTGAAGAATTACGCAAGCAAATTCAGGAAGCGCGTGACCAGTTGATTGGTTTATTGGATCCTAAAGATAGAGCAGGTGTTAACTTTTCGCTAAATGTGGATCCTCCGGTTCAAAAAGCAGGTCCTAAAAAGACCTGGGACGAAGCCTATTTTGGTGAAGGTATTCCGTTAGGCGCTTCTTTAACTACATTGGCGAAGATACAGGCGGATACTAAAAATGCTGAAAACGAAGTTGTTAAGAAAATATTAGGTAAAGTGGACCAGGCACAAGTAAATCTCGATCAGTTTGCCGCTGTGGCGGTAGCACCGACAAGCTACGTATTGGTTGGACAACCTTATACAGCACAAGTATTTTTGACAGCTTATGATTCAAAAATGAAACCTGATATTAAAGTTGACGGCGCGACAATACCAACTGCAGATGGTAAAGGTGTATATAATGGAAGTACGGGAAGTGAAGGTATACATACATGGGTAGGTAAAATCAATGTGAAACAAACAGATGGAACATTTAAGGAATACACCACCCCGCCTCAAACTTACCAGGTTGCAAAACCATCGGCTGTTGTATCGCCTGATAAAATGAACGTATTATATATAGGTGTGCCAAACCCGGTTTCGGTATCAGCGCCCGGTATAGCGAAAGAAAAATTAAGAGTAGGTATGAGCAGCGGAAGCCTTACCGGTTCTGCAGGCCATTACGTTGCAAACGTAACAACGTTGGGTGAAACAACCGTTACTGTTTCGGGAGAAATAGCACCTGGTAAAGTGGCTACTTTAGGAAGTACCTTATTCCGTGTAAAACGTATCCCCGATCCAAAACCGCAATTTGCGGGCAAAAGCGGCGGTAGCACAGGTGCTGCTAACTTAAGAGCGCAGGACAGGATATTTGCAAAACTTGACAATTTTGATTTCGATGCCAAGTTTAATGTAACCCGTTTTACTTTGCTTGTTGTTAAACCACGGCAGGATGCAATTACAATGACAGCCACCGGAAATGAATTAACGGCTGCAATGCATACTATAATGAATACCATAACTCCGGGTACAACAATTGTTTTTAAAGATATAATTGCAGTAGGCCCCGACGGATCACAACGCGGGCTCGACGGCATAATATTTAATGCTAATTAAACGTATTAAGCATATCATGAAAAGGAAAATTTTAGTTATTGTATTGTGTTTAGCTTGCGTGGCATCCTATGCACAAACTGGTAAAAAGAAGACTGCAAAAAAGAAACCTGGTGCTGCAAAGCAAACGGTTGCAAAAAGTGCAGCTCCTGCACCCGGTACGCAGCCCGGCATTGACACTACCAGGAAGGCAGCAGCGACCCCGGCTGTGCCTGCAAAGCCTTTTGACAGGCCATTGGATGGATATTACAAGAAAAACAATATTTTAAGCGCTAAAGTTACGCCTTATGCAAACATCCGCGAATCGGATGCTGTATTTACAAAACGTGTATGGCGTGAAATAGATGTAAGGGAAAAAATGAACCTTTACCTCGCTTCGCCGAAACAACGATTGATAGACATTTTAATGAAAGGGATAGCTGATGGTGAGCTGACTGCATTTGATCCAACACCCGATGCTAAAAACGATCCGGACGGTGATAGTTTTTATAAACCATTATCTCCCGAAGCTGCAAAGGCAAGGATGGCTGATAGCACTATAGTGGATAAATTCGATAAAGACGGCAATAAAATAGGTTCCGTGTTAAAGGCCGGTGAATTTAACCCGGATAGCGTAGTTAAATTCAGGATAAAGGAAGACTGGATTTTTGATAAACAGAGATCAATTTTTGAACCCCGCATTATTGGCATAGCACCAATGGTTAAACCAAAAGCCGGTGGTTTGGATTTGGATTATCAACCAGCTTTCTGGATTTACTTCCCCGATGCAAGACCATTGCTGGCAGTAAAAGAGGTATCAAGCAAGGATAACGATAATACTGGCCTAAGCTTTGACGATATATTTATGAAGAGGATATTTACAAGTTATGTCGTAAAAGAATCCAACGAAAAAGACGAACGTATAAAAGATTATGCTAAGGGCATCGATAAGCTCTACGAGGCGGAACGTGTGAAAAAGACTTTAATGGATTGGGAACTCAACTTGTGGCAGTATTAGAAGATGCCAGCGATCGGAGGTCTGAAGTCAGATGTCTGAAGCTTAGGCAGCATGATAAAATGAGAAAGTCTCTACGATCTGTAGGGACTTTCTCATTATAAAGATAAAATCTCTAACTTCCGACCTCTGACTTCCGACCTCAGACATCCGATTCTCCAAAATAAGCGGTAATAGCTTTTGCCTGTTTGGTGTTCACCACTTCAAGCAGCTCTTCAGGTTTTGCGGCGCGTATTTTTTTTACTGATTTAAAATACTTCAACAATTTTTCGGCGGTGGTTTTGCCAATGCCTTCAATCAATTCCAACTCGGTAACTAAAGTGCCCTTGTCGCGTTTTTTACGGTGAAATGTAATACCAAAGCGATGCGCTTCATCACGCAACTGCTGTATCACTTTTAGCGTTTCCGATTTTTTATCAAGGTATAATGGATACTGGTCACCGGGATAGTATAATTCTTCCAGTCGTTTGGCAATACCAATCACGGTAACTTGTTTATCAATACCTAATAACCTGAGACTTTTTAATGCTGACGAAAGCTGTCCTTTGCCACCGTCAATAACAATCAACTGCGGCAGGTCTGTACCTTCATCAAGCATCCTTCTGTATCGCCGTAAAACGGCCTCTTCCATAGTTGCAAAATCATCAGGCCCCTCAACCGTTTTTACGTTAAAGTGCCGGTAATCCTTTTTAGATGGTTTGCCATCCTTAAATACAACGATTGCCGAAACCGGGTATTTACCCTGGAAGTTGGAGTTATCAAAACATTCAATATGACGCGGAAGCTGGTTCATCCGCAAATCCTTCATCATTTGGGTGAGCAGCCGTTCCGTTCTTATCTCAGGGTTTAATTTTTCATACTGGTCAATTTTTTCCTTTTTAAAGAACATCACATTTTTTTGCGACAGCTCCAGCAATTTCTTTTTCTCGCCCAGCTTTGGTACCGTAAATTTTATAGAAGCGTCGTCAATGTCAATATTAAAAGGTACAATTACCTCCTTCGAATGACTTTCATAGCGGCTTTTGAATTCTATTATCGCAAGCGTTAATAATTCCTCATCGCTTTCATCCAGGCGTTTTTTTAGTTCGATGGTCTGCGTTTGTATAACGGTACCATTCATCACCTTCAAATAGTTTACAAAAGCATATTTCTCGTCAGATGCAATGCTGAAAACATCAACATCGGTTATAGACGAATTAACTATTGTTGATTTGCTTTGGTAATTCTCCAGCAATTCGAACTTTCTTTTTAAGCGGTGAGCGTACTCATAATTTAAGTCGGCAACAGCCTGTTCCATATCCGCTTTAAGGTTGCGGAGGACGGCGCCAATTTTTCCGCTTAAAATATCCGTTATCTCGCTGATGCTGTTATTGTAATCGTCTTCGGTCTGATAGTTTTGGCACGGCCCTTTGCAATTGCCCAACTGGTATTCAAGGCAAACCTTAAACTTGCCCTTATCAATATTTTGCCTCGTAAGCGGCAGGTTGCATGTCCGCAGCGGATAGGTTTCTTTAATAAGTCCTAATATATTATGCATCATACTAACCGATGCGTATGGACCAAGGTATTTTGAACCATCTCTGATAATACGCCTTGTCCAGAAGATGCGCGGAAAGTTTTCGTTTTTAATGATGATCCAGGGATAGGTTTTATCATCTTTCAGCATTACGTTATATCGTGGCTGGTGCTTCTTTATCAGGCTGTTTTCCAGCAGCCAAGCATCAACTTCGGTATCAACAATTGTAAAAGTTATCTTTCGGATCTTGGAAACCAATACCCTTGTTTTGGCGTTTACATTGGCATCCTTATTAAAATAGGTGGTGACGCGATTGCGAAGGTCCTTTGCTTTGCCGATATAGATCAATTCGTCCCCATTATCCCAAAACTGGTAAACTCCGGGATTATGCGGTATATTTTTTAATGCGGCCTTATAGTCGAAGACATTGCTCATTGGGTCACTTGTTCACTGGTTCATTGGTCCGGCTTGCTGTTGCCAGGTTTACCGATAAACTTTAGGTACGCATTCAGTTTAAGATGAATGGTTTGCAGCTTTTCAAATAATATATTGAATTGATCCTCATTTAAAAGGTTTCTCGCTTTTGATTTCTTCAACCAGCCTTTGGTTTCAATAATTGATCCCCGGCTAAAATAACAGAAGTTTCTATTTTCCTTATAATGGTACCTGCCGTATCCTTCGGCTATATTGGCTCCAATGGAATCAGCGGATCTCACTATTTGTTTGCCAAGGGTGTCTTTAGCAAAATAATCCCATTCATGTACAATAAACCAAATTTCATCGCCGAAGCTTTCAGCTAATTGATAAACTTCTAAATCGTCAAGACTATGATAACTCATTTAAAATATATAATTAGCAATAACCGATATGCACCAATGAACTAATAAACCAGTGAACCAATG
>DASXMZ010000585.1:0-3958 GCA_036495385.1 Mucilaginibacter sp.
TTCAATTGGGTACTTGATATTTTTGTATAAAAATTTATAAAACGCCTCGATACCTCCTGGAAATTCAGGCACGGTTTCTACAGATAAAGATATTTTACCGTTGCTTCTGCCGATGATTTTACCGTTTTTATAGGTTGTTGAGTATGAGACATTTTCATTTGTATTCATTCCCCAAACACTATCCTGAAACCCGTTTACTATTTTTCCCGCAGCGGCTTCTCGGGTAAAATCATCATTATATGTTATCCAATGGCCATTGCCATTTTCTGCCAACACTTTTCCTGTGGAATCTCGACAGTCTTTGAACTGCAATATCGTTTCCTCTGTAACAGTATCCAAATAGCTTTTTTTATTATAAAATCGGCCGTTGGGATAATATTCAAATATGTCACCGACCGGATTTCCATTTAAGAAATTTTCAATTCTCATTCTATGCCCATTTGAGAAAAAAGTTATTAGAGGCCCCTGAAATTTCACATAACTTTTGGTTATTGAATTTCCTATCAGCCTTGGCGTGCCATTTTTATAGTATTCATTCACTCTAAATAAAGTTTTATCCACGCTTGTATCTGGCGGCAAGATCAGAAGAAAATAATCAGCGCTGTCTTTGGAGAAAACTGTTTTTCCTGAAGTGTTTAAATAATAAACAACGGTATCCGTCTTTTGCGCAAAAGCAATATTAAGGCAAAAAAAGGCCAAAAGGGTGATAAGAATAGGTTTAAACATAGCAATTAAATAGGCCCAAATATATAATAAGTCTGCCAATTCTTACTATTTCAGCACATTTTTAAAATCAACAAACAAATTCCATTTGCTGATCAGAAAAGAAATTAAGCCGCGTACAAAGCTATCTTCCTGTATAACTCGTTAGGATTAAACGGCTTGCTTATATAATCGTTCATTCCAACTAAAAAGGCATGATCCTTAATATCGAGCATGGCCGATGCGGTAAGCGCTATGATTGGCAAATTTTTATATTTTTCGCCGGGCAGTTCTCTTATTGCGGCAGTAGTTTGGTAACCATCCAGCTCAGGCATTTGCAAATCCATGAGCACCATTTTATAATCATTGGTTTGTACCAGCGTAAGGGCAATATTTCCATTCTCTGCTACATCACATTCCACATCCCACAATTTCATGTACTGCTTAGCGAGTATCACATTTATCTGGTTGTCTTCGGCAATTAAAATTTTAATCCCTTTTAAGCTTTTTTCTTCTACAAAAGGCTTGTCTTTTAAATCGCCGGTAATTTTTGTTGTGCCGTTTTTTAAACTGAGCCTGAAATAAAATACCGATCCTTTTCCCAGTTCGCTTTTCACGTTTATCTCGCTGCCCATTAATCCGAGGAGTTTTTTTGTTATGGTAAGACCCAAACCCGTTCCGCCATATTTCCTGGTCGTTTCGGCGGATGCCTGTGTAAAGCTTTCGAAAATATTTTCGAGTTTATCCTCTGCAATACCTATTCCGGTGTCGGCTATCTCAAAGTCAATTACTGTGTAATCCTCTGTTTTTTTATGAAGCGACGCAACAATGGTAACTTTTCCCACCCTCGTAAATTTAACTGAGTTGCTGATCAGGTTGGTTAATATCTGCCCTAACCTTACTGGATCGCCATTGACAACGTCTGGCAGCTCCTGGTCAATCAAAAGCTTAAGTTTTATATTCTTTTCTACAGCCTTTTGCAATAACGCGAGCCTGATATTGCTTACCAGTTCTTTTATCTGAAAATCCGCTTCTTCAAATTCTATTTTACCAGCTTCAATTTTACTGAAGTCAAGAATATCATTGATCAGGACTAAAAGGTTTTCGGCCGAGAATTTGAGCAGTTTCAGGTACTCCAGTTGTTCAGGTCGCGGATCGAGCTGCAACAGTAAATGTGTAAAACCAATTACCGCATTCATCGGCGTTCTTATCTCATGACTCATTGTTGATAAAAACTGTGATTTAGCCGATGCCGCTTTTTCAGCAAAGTCCCTGGACAAAATAAGCTGTGCTTCCAATTCTTTGGCCTTACCTATCTGCTCCTGCAAAAACTGTATGATATTGATGAGGTCATCCTTTGAATCATCAAGATCCGGCATTGACTGCGGAGCCAGGGCGGTGATTGCTTTTTTTATTTCTGATATGGATTGTTGCTTAATTTCATTTTCCTGGTACAGAAAATTATTTACTTCCTGGTATTCTCGTTCGCTGATTTTAAATGCGTGCTCGCTAATTCTATTTGCCTTTTCGAGCGTATAGAACGAGTTGCTTATACTTCCCAAAAATATCTGTAGTGTTTCGTCTTGTAAATAGGCTTCGGGAAGTAATTTTTTAATGTGCTTATTTAAAATGTTATGGTATTCCATGTTTATACTTCGGTAAATGTAGTGATGGTCATGGTTTGATTATGCAGCTCGCATCGCGTAGTGCCATCAAATGGAGATATCTCCCCATACGAATAAAAGCCAGTTATAGCAGTATCATTGCCTAATACTTCCCTGGCGGCTTCTACTTCTTCATCAATTCGCTCCTGTAGTACCAGTTTACGGCCCACACAACTAATCAACAAGGCTAAGTCTGGCCCTGCACTTTTGCGGCCGTTAAACGAATTCGCAGCCGCTGATGACGAAGCTTCTATCAATTTGTCGAAATTGGCTTTCATCAGCCTTACTTTGCTCCCCTCTGGCAGGTTTCCCGCAAAAGTCATTGATTTATTTTTTTCATCAAGACTTAATATGGTTCTTACCAAGTTTTTGTCCGATCCGTTAATCCGGATAGAAAGCGGGAAAAGTAACGCTGAACCGGGCAGTTCTTTTACATAATCGCCCAGATACTGTTTATAAAGGTCGAGTGCGTTCTTTTGATCTAACTCATACAAAACATTTTGGTCTGATTTTGTGATGATGCGTTCGTGGCCAAATTCATCCCAGCCGCCAAAAGAACCATGTCCGATTTGGAGGTTTTTTCCATAAAAACCTATCGCTATAACGTTTCCCTGTGATGGGATATCATTAAGTCCGGTAAAAGTCTTTTCAAACCTCGCGGCGTCACCGGCCAATCCTCCGGTTATTGGCACCCGTTTATGGTTATCATGATTAAAACCATCAACAAGTTCGCTTCCGTTTATGAATGTACCATCGGCTATTACTAGAATGTTGCTTAAATCATCCTTATTAAGTTGCTTTATTAAATAATTACCTGCCTCAAAACTATTTTTATGATTGCTGATAGTCGTTTTTACACACCTTACCGTCGTTTTTTCCAGCTCAATAGCTGTCGCAACAGCGCTGTTATCATAAACCGAATCGTTAAGTATCTCGCCTGCGGTTGATGCCAAAACAACATCGGCCTTTGGATAGCAGCTTTTTATATACTTATAGTTTTCCGTTTTTATAACGCTTTCAGTCGATCCGAATATCAAAACTAACTGGCATTTATCGGCATCAATAGCTGATGGATAATCTTTCCGGGTATTATTAAAAAAATGATGCTGTTTGGTTTTCATTTAATCTGTACTGTAATTAAACAAGGAGGGTTAATTTTGATTGAACAAAAAGATTGTAAAGACTCATATTTTCTCAGATAGATGGTAGAATAGCTTATACGGGCTGTTACTTTTTTTGTTGTAAAACGCTTATAATAAGGCTAAAAAAAATCAGTCGAAACAAGCGCTAATAAAAAAGCCAAAAGCCCGATCCATATTTAACGGACCGGGCTTTTGGCTTTCTTTTAAAACGATTAGCGCTTAAACTCCCTATTTAAAAACTTCATTTGATATTGCCGTATTTGGAGCAGCAGATACGATTTTATATTCAATCGGCTCACCATTGATATTATTCAGCTCGGTAAATGGTATTTTAATACCGTTAGCTATGCCTTGGTAATTACTAAATTCCAATCGTGAGCTATTTGGTACATCGGTATATTGTTTAATTTTTAAACCGGTTTTCTGGTCATAAAAATATTTAACTTTAAT
>DASXMZ010000586.1:0-3409 GCA_036495385.1 Mucilaginibacter sp.
CAGAAAATTGAAAACATCATACCACAGGTATTTGAAAATGGCCAGGTACCGCTAATTTTAGTTTTGGATGCCATTACCGACGTGCGGAATATGGGTGCCATTGCACGTACCGCTGAGTGCGCTGGTGTAAATGCTATTGTGATACCAGCCAAAGGATCGGCCCAGATAAATCCTGATGCCATCAAAACATCAGCGGGGGCATTATATAAAATACCAGTTTGCCGGCACGATAATTTTTTACAAACCGTTAAGTTTCTGCAGGAGTCTGGATTACAACTGGTTTGCTGCACCGAAAAAACCAAAGATGATATTTACACACCCGATTATACGGTACCAACAGCCATCATCATGGGATCGGAAGAGGACGGAGTGCGGAATGAGATCATCCGCACAGCCGATCACCTGGCAAAAATACCCATGTTCGGTGAAATTGAATCGCTTAATGTATCGGTGGCAACGGGGATTATTTTGTATGAGGCGATACGGCAAAGAGCCCCCCGGCCCCCTAAAGGGGGAGTTTTGAACTCATCAATTTAAAACTGGAAAATAAAAATAGCAATGGTTGGGAAACCATTGCTATCTAAAAATAATTTCAATCAAAAGCTCCCCCTTTAGGGGGCTGGGGGGCTAAATATACTTCGCCCCAAACTGTTGTTTCACATCTCCCACTATCTTCTTAACGTTTTGCTCCTGGTCGCGCGGGCAAATAAGTAAGGTGTTATTTGCTTCAACCACAATAAAGTCGTGCAATCCCTGCAATATCACCAGTTTATCTGACGGAACATTGACCATACAATTTGAAGAATCGTACATGATCACTTTTTCTGATGGGATAACAGCATTACCTACGTAGTCTTTTTCTGCCAGATCGTAAATGGATGCCCAGGTGCCAAGATCGCTCCAGCCAAATTCCGAAGGTAAAACGTAAACGTTATTAGCTTTTTCCATTATTCCGTAGTCAATTGAAATATTGGTACAACGGAGATAAGACGTGTGAACGTGGCTTTTTTCGTTTGGTGTGTTGTAAAATTGCCGCGCTTCTGCAAAAATTTCATGCATATCAGGCAAGTATGAGCTAAAAGCATTAACTATAGCTTTTGATGACCATACAAATATTCCCGCGTTCCATAAAAAGTCGCCGCTTTGTATAAAGGTTTTAGCTATTTCCAGTGTAGGTTTTTCAGTAAAGGTCTTTACCTTGAAAAAATCATTGTTCATGCTTTGCCCGGTGTATTGAATGTATCCGTAACCGGTGTCGGGGCGCGAAGGCTTTATACCCAGAGTTATGAGGCAGTCGTTTTTTGATGCTGTCTCCAGCGATTTTTCAATTGCGCTTATAAAGGCTGCCTCATCTAATATCAAATGATCAGACGGTGCTACAACAATGGCGGCGTCGGGGTTAAGACTTTCGATTTTAAACGAACCGTAGGCTATACACGGGGCGGTATTCCGCATCACGGGTTCAGTTAGTATTTGCTCATCAGAAATATCGGGCAGTTGTTTTTTTACAAGAGAAGCGTAGATATCATTTGTTACTATATAAATGTTTTCTTTCGGGCACACCTTCAAAAAACGATCGTAGGTGTTTTGTATTAGTGTTTTTCCGGTTCCTAGTATGTCAATAAATTGTTTTGGGTGAGATGTTCTGCTGATAGGCCAAAAACGGCTGCCGATACCGCCCGCCATGATAATAGCATAATAATTTTTATTCATGTGTTTTTAAACAATTTAATGTAGTAATACGCCGCAAAAGTGAGCAATAATTTGAAAATAAATATTAAATAAAATCAAATAAAAAAAACGCCGGCCGCTTGGTTGTTAAATAACTAAATAAACAAATTGTTTTACATTAATTAAAATGTTTTTTAGCTGTGGTAAACGTTGTGTTATACAAATTCTATTGAAATTTTCTTTTTAATTGTAAACCCATTAAAAGTTTCATCGAATAATCATTTTTATCTAAAATTTTTAAGTAATTCCGTCGTTTATTGAGAAAATTTTGTTACTTTAATCTTTTAATTACTTTAAATACAATTCACGAATAAATAAATAATGATAGAAACTAAGAAATCGCTTTTTGACAACCTCCAGAATTTTTTCGGGTTTGATAATTTTAAGGGAGAACAGGAAGCGATTATAACAAATATCCTTGCCGGGAACGATACGTTTGTGATTATGCCTACCGGTGGAGGTAAATCCATGTGTTATCAGCTGCCGGCATTAATGAGCGAAGGGACTGCGATTGTAATTTCACCACTTATTGCGCTGATGAAAAATCAGGTCGACCAGCTAAGAGCTTTCGGGGGATCAGACAGTATAGCACATTTTTTAAATTCGTCACTTACAAAATCAGAAATAACGAAAGTTAAAGAGGATGTATTGGGTGGTAAAACAAAGCTGTTGTATGTTGCACCCGAATCATTGACGAAACAGGAGAATGTTGATTTTTTACGTTTAAACCAGGTATCGTTTGTAGCTGTTGACGAAGCCCATTGTATATCTGAATGGGGTCATGATTTTCGCCCGGAATATCGTAAAATCCGCCAGGTAATCAGCAATATCGGTGACAATATTCCAATTATAGCCTTAACGGCCACAGCCACACCAAAAGTTCAGCAGGATATTCAAAAAAACCTGCAGATGAACAACGCTACGGTTTACAAATCATCATTTAACCGTTCAAACCTTTTTTACGAAGTGCGTGCAAAACGCAACGTAATAAAGGAAATTGTAAAGTATGTAAAGCAAAACCAGGGCAAGTCGGGAATAATATACTGCCTTAGCCGCAAAAAGGTTGAAGAAGTTGCAGAAGCCCTTAACCTCAATGGCGTAAAAGCCTTACCTTACCACGCTGGTTTGGAGCCCAAAGTAAGGGCTGATACGCAGGATAAGTTCCTGATGGAAGATGTGGATGTAATTGTTGCCACGATAGCTTTCGGAATGGGAATTGACAAACCGGACGTGCGGTACGTGATCCACCACGACATGCCAAAGAGCATGGAGGGTTATTACCAGGAAACCGGCCGTTCAGGGCGCGATGGGGGCGAGGGTGTATGCGTTGCATTTTACTCCGAGAAGGATATTGACAAGCTTCAGAAATTTATGAAGGACAAGCCGGTTTCTGAGCGTGAAATCGGTACCCAGATATTGAAAGAGGTAATTGATTATGCCGAATCTTCTGTATGCAGGCGTAAACAGTTGCTGCACTACTTTGGCGAAAACTTTAATGAGGCTGGCTGCAATAGTATGTGCGATAACTGCAGCTCGCATAAAGAATATTTTGATGGCGAGTTTCATTTGCATAAAGTATTAAGCCTAATTAAGCAGATAGGTGAAAAATTTGATGATAATCATATCATAGGCATTTTAATGGGAGAAGAAAATGCGCAAATTAAGAACTACGAGCACG
>DASXMZ010000587.1:0-7570 GCA_036495385.1 Mucilaginibacter sp.
CCGGAATAGACAAAACTAACCTGTCGGCTTGGATAAATAATATTAGGCCAATGTCACAGCCAGTTAAAGCCATGTTTTACTTTTATTTAGTACAGAGGAACAACAACTTTGTTTAACGTTATATCTTGCTTCTTTCGGCAAGGAACAACAGTATAGTCTATTTTTGCTTTTGTTCAAGCAATCATCAAAGCCGGCGAACAAATTCCTAACATTGAGCATATTTTAGTTTAGTGTTTTAATGGTTATAATAAAAATTTTAATTCGTAAATTCTTCATTATCTTAGTGCTAACAATTATGTTAAATGGATTTACAGGCCGAAAAATTAAGGTTGATACAAGCAATATTAAATATTGAAGATATCAACGTAATAAAGGATATTGAATCGTTGTTAAAAATTGAAGGGCCTGATTGGTTTGATGCAATTAGCGAAAGTCAGCAACAATCTGTACTAAGAGGCCTGGAGCAGGCCGACAAGGGCGAAATTATTAATCATAAAGAAGCGATCGAAAAACTCGGATTATGAAATATGTCATAACCTGGACACCGGAAGCGTTGTCAACTTATGAAGAAAGAATTGAGTATCTTAAATATATCGGGCAAAAAAAGAAAACAAATTTCAAGAAAAGGGTAAATGAATATTTAGAGATATTTAAAGAAAAGCCGCCCATCGGAAAAAATGTCGGCAAACTTAAAAACGTACACATCTGCCTGATCATAAAACAAGTATCACTTATCTACCGGGTAAACATTGCAGCGAAAGAAATCCAGTTAATATCCTTTATTGATAACCGCCAAAATCCGGGATATATCCGGAAACACCGGGTTTAAATTCGAATCCTAAAAACATTTACTATGATCAACACCATCATATTTGATCTTGGTGCGGTTTTAATTGACTGGAACCCGCATTACATGTATCGCACTATATTTAACGATGAACAGGAAATGAAAAACTTCCTGGCCAACATTGTTACATCCGACTGGAATGAGGAACAGGATGCCGGCCGTTCTTTGCAGGAAGGCACAGAGATTTTAGTTCAACAATTCCCTGAACATGAGGACAATATCAGGGCATTTTACACCCGCTGGGAAGAAATGCTTGGCGAGGCATTTTGGGATACAGTTGAAATCTTTAAGGAACTTAAAGAAACCGGCAAATATAAAATATACGCCCTTACTAATTGGTCGGCCGAAACATTCCCCGTTGCTTTGGCGCGTTATGATTTTTTAAATTGGTTTGACGGCATCGTGGTATCAGGCGCTGAGAAGATGCGTAAACCCACACCCGAGTTTTATCAAATATTACTCAACCGGTACCAGGTTAAGCCAGATGAAGCATTGTTTATTGACGACAATTACCGAAATATCCTGGCCGCAGAAAAATTGGGAATACAATCAATTCATTTTACATCGGCGGAATTGCTGAGAGAGAAATTAACGAAATTGGAAATTCTGTAAAAAAAATCACCGCGGGATACAATGCAACCTTTTTATCCGGACTAAGATTATGAATAAAATTAGGCGCGCTGTTATGCGATTGAACGTCAGGTGGTGATAGGAACAAAACGCCGATAATTTGCGGTTGTTAAATGGCCCAAAAAATAGCCGCTGTCAAAATATCGACAGGGGCTACGGATTGAGATTTAGTTGATTTATCATATTACTACGCCAAATCGCGTTAACTTGTTGACGCAAAAATTATCTTTTAAATTAAATACTTATAAATCAGCGGCATTATTTTTTGTTTGAGCCAAAAAGGCAGCCTATTATACAATTTTTTTATCCAATGCTCGTTCAGACCCCGCTCGTTTTTAAAAGTAAGATAATGCGAATAAATGACCGTAGTAGAAATCAGCATACCATCGCTCTTTAAATCGTCGGAAATAGCGAATGAATTTTTTAACGCAAAGACGGACCGAAGGATAGTAATCTCTTTATGAAACATATTATTGTCAAATGCGTATTATTTGTGTAACCCAATTAAAAAACATATATTAATAAACTAACTATTACAAACTAATCACTATATTACTAAAACCATTAGTACTTAATGGGTTTTTTAGACTAATTTTGCCGGATGTCAGACTACCGGAATATTAGTATTTAGAAACTAAAACCAATTTTATTAAACGGGCTTTTATATTGCATGACGACATTTTCGCGTTTAGTTATCGTACCGGGAAACCATTAATGAGTAAAGCTACAGACAAATACCACAAACTAATTAAGGACGACTATAAGCACCTGAACCCGCTTTTTGATATAAAGGAAGTATCAAAAAGAGTGTATCAACTCGGTATCGCTGCGCTGTTTACGGGCATAGTCATCGCCATTTACGATTCTTTCCTGGGCCTTTATGTATCCTCCTTTTTAGTGTTGTGCTTTTGCTTCGCTATTTTAATGTTTATCCTTTTAAAATATCAGGAGGCCATTAAAAGTCTTAGCCTCTCTATTATTGGGATGGTTTGCGGTTTATTGATTGTATCAATGTATTTGGAAGGCCCCCAGTCTGAAGAATATTTGTATTTTTTCCCTATGCTGGTTGCTGTGCCGATAATAGTTAACCTCAAGCAAACGCAGTACCGCGAATCGTTTCTTTACATCTTCATAATTCTCCTCGCTTTTATCGTTTCTATTTTTATTGGCAGGCACATAACCCCTGTGGAGATTTTTACCGTTACTCAAATAACCAAGCTGGCCTTTTTTAACCGGGTGGTAGCTATTTCTTCCACTATTGTGTTCGCCATGGCTTATATTATTCTGGAGAAGAAATATATCAATGAATTGATGGAGCAAAGCAAACGTATGATCGATTCAAGAAGCCAGTTCCTCGCTACCATGAGCCACGAATTGCGTACACCGCTAAATGGAATAATCGGTGTAATCAATTTGCTAAAACAGGATCATAGCTTGTCGCAGCACGGCGAATATCTGCAAACCCTTAAATACTGCTCTGACCATATGTTGCAGCAGGTAAATAACATACTTGATTTTAACAAATTAGAAGCTGATAAACTCGAGATACACCCGGTTGAGTTAAACCTGAAGCAACTTTTATTGAATGCGGGCATCCCTTTTTTTTCGCTGTTTAAAGAAAAAGGGGTGGACTTAAAAATTGAGATAGATCCAGCACTTGACACTTTGGTAATGGCGGATGATCTGAGATTGATTCAGATATTTAACAATCTGTTATCAAATGCCTTAAAGTTCACCGATAAGGGGTTTGTACAATTAGAAGTGAAGTGCAAAGTCAAGGACAAAAACTTTGTTGAAGCCGCCTTTAGCGTAATCGATACGGGTATTGGCATCGACGAAAACGATCAGAAAAAGATCTTTGAAAGTTTTTGGCAGGTGTATGATGAGAATACCAGGAAATTTACGGGAACGGGGTTAGGGCTTACGATTTGCGTGCGGCTGTTAAAGTTAATGAACAGCAAACTTAACCTGGTTAGCGAGAAAGGTAATGGAAGTAAATTTAGCTTCGATCTTAAATTTGAATATGCCGACGCTAAGAAGCAATCGTCAAGCGTTCTCGAAAAGGCCGAAGATGATTTAGATGGTATCAGGATTTTATTGGCCGAAGATAACCTGGTTAATATGATGGTTGCCAAGAAAATTCTGTCGGGTTTTAAGGCCGCCGCTATTTGTGTATACAACGGGAAAGAAGCCCTGGAGGCATTGCAAAAGGACCCCGCTTTTGATATTATTTTGCTCGACCTTGAAATGCCTGTTATGAATGGCTATACTGCCATTTTTGAGATTAAGAAATTATACCCCCATATCCCCGTTATCGCGTTCACCGCTTCGCTAGTTGATCAAAAAATGCTTGCCGACCTGCTTGAAAGTGGCTTTTCTGATTGCATCACAAAACCTTTCCAGCCACATCAGCTATTAGCGGGCATTAAAAAATATCTTTCAAAGCCACCCATCGAGGTTAATAACAACTTTTAGGTAATCGTAACTTTTCTGTTAATTACCGATTAATAAATTTCCGTTAGCAATCTATTAATCAGCAATTAACAATGAAAAGTCGATTTGTATTGGCTGCCCGCAGTGCCGCTCATCATTGATAGGTTTGATTTTCTAGCACTATTCTCTTTTACTTCAGATTATCAGGGCTTACTTTTTATATTTTTTTCCCATTGCATATTCTATTCCGGCAAGTATGTGCTTCAGGTAAAGCGGATCAGAAAACGACTCCTCAGTATGACCCAATTCAGTATAGAAGGCCCTGCCACCATCGTATTCATGATACCAGGCCATCGGGTGATCGCCCATTTTTAAAGCGTCGCCCTGCTGGTCATAGCTCTTTTCATCAATTTTTATCAGCACGTGCAGGTCTGGCGCCATCCATTTAAAAGAGTACCATTCGTCTTTTCTTTTCCAATGTCTTGGTAAAAAGGCGGTAGCGTTATTGGTAGAATCTACAACGTCTAAAACAGCCTCCTGTTGTTTTGGATGCCCTTTGAAATATGCCCCCGAAAGGTTGCCATACCATTGCCAGTCGTAACAGCAATCGGTAGCAGCGTGTATTCCCATATAGCCGCCGCCATGCTCGATGTATTTCATTAGTGCAGTTTTTTCATCCTCCGTAAAAAGCTTTGAACTCATTCCGGTAGTGCTCAGAAAAACAATCGCCGCATATTGTTTTAGGTTAGATGTATTTAGTTTTGAAGCATCGGCAGTTGTGTCTACATCAAAATTATTCTCGGCGCCGAGTTTTTGTATGGCGATATTCCCCACGGCGATTGATGCGTGATGATACCCAGCCGTTTTGCTGAACACCAAAATTTTTGGTTTGGATCTGTTATTTAAGACAGGTGACATGCTGCTTAAAAAAATAAAAAAAGCTAAAGCGCCAACTATGCCGGCGATTTGCTTAAGGTTAAATTTTCGTAGTGCTTTCATTATTTTTTGGTTTATAATTGGATTAAAAATTAGTTCTCACACTTACTCCATAGGTCTGCGGGTTCCCTAAATGGGTTGCGCCAAAATCATAGGCATAATCAATGTAGTGTTTATTAAAAATGTTGCTACCCCATAAAAACACATCCAGTCTTTTTGTTGAAATACCAACACGCCCGTTAAATATACTGTATCCTTTTTGCTCAATTGTGTTCGCCAGGTCAAAGTACTGATCGCCCAGGTAGCGCCATTCGCCGCGTACTACCAGCTTTGTTTTTTGCTGACCGCCCAGGTGATATGAGTATTGCACCGCCGTAGCCGAAGTTACATCGGGCGTAAATATCTGGTGGTTGCCGCTAAGGCTTTCCACATTGCCATTAACAGGAATGTTCAAATTGGTGTAACGCGCGTGGGTGTATCCAAAGTTATAGTCAAACTCAAGGCCTTTTACAGGAGTTGAGGCAAACTGTAGCTCTGCGCCCTCGCTTTTCAATTTTCCTGCATTTTGGGTTACCGTAATGGCATCGGGCAGCAACAAGGTAGGCACTTGTGCATCATTAACCAGGATGTAGAACACAGCAACATTTAATCGTATACGCTTATCCCAAAAAGTATTTTTTGTACCAACTTCAAAGTTATTGCTGTACTCAGGTTTGTAATCATACAAAGGTGGTTGGCTAGGATCCGAGCCAAGCTGGCTTATACCTCCCGCTCTGAAACCACGATTGTAAGCGGCATAAAGATTATTATCGTTCGTTAGATGCCATGCTACGCTGACCTTTGGAGACAGCGCTTTAAAAGTCGCTGTGGAAGATGTATCAGGCCTTGTTATTACCGCAGGCAGGCTATCCGGCTTAAAAGAGCCCTGAATAAATTCCTTTTTATGCTCATAATCATATCTTAAACCAGCGGTGACGTCAAGCTGGGGTGTTATGGTATAGGTTGCCTGTCCGTAAAAGGCTATGCCATAATTTGTGCTCGTATTTATGTTTATGCTTGTAAAATTGGTCATTGGTGCTCCTACAAGCAGAGCATCACTGCCAAAGTGGGTTCCCTGCTTTGTGGGGCTGTAATTGTAAAAGCCGTATGCCCCGGCTGTCCATTTTAGTGGCGATTTTGCTTGTGCCGGCGAGCTAAAACGAAACTCCTGGATGCCGGTTTGCACGGTGTTCCAATTGGAGCCGTAATTGTTTATCAGCGAAACACCATCAATTGGTGAAAAATCTCCGTCTATTGGCTCAATATAATACCTGTAATTTCTTTGATAAGAACTTTGTGAATTAAATATAAAATCGTTCCCGGTATAATTGGCTGATAAAGATGCGTTAAATATATTATCAACCATAGTAGTTGTCGCGTTCTGGTCAACAATAAAAGGCATTTTTAACGCAGTTACGGGATCGGAAGCTAATGGGAAAGGCCCATCGTTCTTATTTTGGTCGTTCTTCACATTTAAGGTGAATGATAATTTTGAGCTGGCCAGGTACTTAAGGTAATAATTCCCTAAAAAGTAATGTTGCTTATCAAATTTGGTGTTGTTAAATGCATTTGTATAAAAACCGCCAAACGTGGAGTATATGCCGGCAACGCCTAAAAATAGCTTATCTTTTATTAAAGGCGCTCTCAGTCCCAGGCTGTAACGTTGCAGATCGTAATTACCAAAATCAATACCAACAAACCCATTTGTTTCATTGGAAGGTTGTTTGGTTATGATATTGATGACACCACCGGTAGCATTCCTTCCGTATAATGTGCCTTGCGGGCCGCTCAATACCTCAATATGATCAACATCCAACAGTTGGGCAATATAGGTATCCAAACCAAACTGGTTAACCCCGTCGATATACGTGGCCACTGCCGGGTCGTACGAAGTTGTGGTTATTCCCCTTATCGACGTCACGTTGCGATTATCACCGGGACTGGCCGAATATAAATTAGGTACTAACCCGGTAATGTCTTTAATGTTCCATATTTTACCATCCTCAACCTGCTTAGCAGAAAACACCGATAAACTTACAGGCAGTTTTTGAGCCTGGTCGTCACGTTTTTGTGCGACAACTACCACCTCATCCAGTTGTTTGTCCGATTCGGTCAGCTTTATATCTATCCTTGTAGTAGAGGTGGTAATTTTAACCTGGCTAATTGTCGTAGCATATCCAACGGCGCTTATCCTTGCATTGTAGTCACCAGCAGGGATTTTGTTGATCGCAAATTCCCCATTTTTATTTGTTGCTGTACTGAAATTAGTGTTTAACAGATAAATGGTTGCGCCCGCAATAGCCCCGCCTCCCGAATCGCGAACTGTTCCTGAAAAGGTTTGTGCGTTTGCAGCAATTTGTATTAGTAGTAGTAACCAAAAAGGGATTATAATTTTTTTCATATTGTAAATGGAACACATTAAGTCTTACGTCTGCAAAAGAAGACTTTTTCCTTAATAAAAAACTAAATAAGTCGTAAAAAGTAATACTACCAAGGGTGACGCTCAGTAATATTTGTGATACCTAAATGGATGATAAATTATGTAAAGAGCGTTCCCTAAGCGGTAGACACTGATCTTTAGAGCTTGGAAAGTAAGAAAATTAAGTGAATTATTCGGCCATGTATAGCCAAAAAAGGGTGTCATGGTGAGGCCCTCGAACCACGCGGGCAAAGGCCTCTACGCAC
>DASXMZ010000588.1:0-7923 GCA_036495385.1 Mucilaginibacter sp.
TAGCTTTACGCGCTGCGGGGTTTGCAGCGGCAGTTTGAACAAAATACCAGTTGCGCAATAGCTCCATCACATTGTGGTACCATCCCACATGGCTTTCCAATATTTCTCCGGTGCGCGGGTCGGCCACGTGGGGTCCGTAAGCATTTTCAACATTTGAAGCAAAGTACCTCACTACGCTGTATCGTGCATCTTCGGTACTAAAATCGGGATTTTCTTTTGGTGAGGGCGCTTCCTTGCCCACTATTGCATTTTTAAAACCTGCGGCTTCAAAGGCCTTTTGCCAATCGTTTATACCCTGTATAAGATATGGTACCCATTTTTTAGGCGTAGCGGGATCTATATAAAAAACTATTTGTTTCTTTGGTTCTACCAATTCACCTTTTTCATAAGCTTTTTCATCTTTAGGCTCCAATTTCCAGCGATGGATATAGGAGGTGACTTCCGCTTTCTGAGCATCAGTACCATAGTCGGTTTGGCTTTGTCCAAAAAAACCAACTCTTACATCGCTCAAACGGGCTTTCATCGGTATTTTGGGCAGCAATAACATCGAGGTATTCAATTCGAACGTTACAGCTGCGTTGGTGTTATCAGTAGGTGACTCCGTAGCGCGGTAGGTTTTTAATTCGCGGGCCTCTATATTGATCGGAAAACTTTTAATAGTATCAATATATGATCTTGAATTATCAAGTGCAGATATCTTATAAGCTTTCTTTAAGTCGTCGGAAATCCCTATCGCTGCAATATCACCGTTGTAAAAATCCGACACATCTATTACCATACCGGTTGTATCCTTATTATATGCTTTTATGTCAAACGAAGCCAGCACAACATCAAGATTTGAGTTTTTAACTGATCTATACATATCGCTTGTGCTGTCGGCCCTTATGGAGTAGCTGGGTACGCGTATAAATATCTGCTTATCGTGTTTTTCCCATCTCCAAACCTGTTCATTCTCCGATTCACCTCCATATTGCTGGCCCGGAACTTTTATGTCTGCAGGGGTTTTAGCAAGGCGGGTAACGACCAGCATTTCGCGGCCAAATAATGAATCGGGTATTTCGTAGTAATATTTTCCTTCAACTTTGTAGGTATTGAAAAGTCCCTTATTAACCTTTGTTTTCGAGGGTATTACATCACTGAATTTTTTAATACCCTCTTTTTTAACAGGTCCAACAGTAGCGGTTGCTGTGGTGCCGGCAGCGGTAGTGGTGGTTTTTAGCGTAACTGTTTGTGCCTTTTTTTTGGTAACACATGAACTTACAATTGCAGCTATAATAATTGCCGACAGATATATATTAAAATTAACCCGGTTAGACTTTATCATATTAATTAGAGATTAAAAACGTAAACATATATAAAATAACATGTTTTATAGTACCGAAATATTTTTGTTACACAAATTTACAATTGACTGGGTACAAGGGTGTATTTAATGACGATTAAACCAAATCGTTTTTTTACACTCTATTACTACAAAACCACTTAAAAATTAAAACAATGAAAATTAAAATATTTGGAGGTTTACTGATCGCTGCATTAGCCGTTACCTCAATTGCCCAGGCCCAAACACATACCCCGGTTATTAACCAAAGGCAACGTAACCAGGAACGCCGCATTAACCAGGGTGTACGCAGCGGACAACTCACCCGCAATGAAGCGCATTACTTACGCACCGATGAAAGAAGGATAGCGATGACTAAACACATGGATAAAGCGAGCGGCAGGGTTACCCCCGGCGAACGCAGCCAACTACGCCACGAAGAGAACAGAACAAGCCGTGCTATTTATCGCGATAAACACAATGACAGAGTAAGATAATAGTTTTTATATTAGGTTAAGTTTTCAGTGAGCGCTCCGGTTTTTACCGGGCGCTTTTTTATTGCCATAAAAAGCAATATTATTTTACCTTTGCGCCTTTGGGAGAGTTGAAAAGTTGGAAGGTTGCAAAGTTGGAAGGTTTGGAGGATGATCTTCACCTAATGATTAACAATTTTTTAATCAACTTTACAACATTTCAACCTTAAAATAAAAAAGGTTGTAATGTTGAAAAGTTTGAAAATTGTAATGTTGCAACTAGACCAAAACCTTACAAATTTCAACTTTGAAACCTTACAACAAAATACGGAGAGGTGTCTGAGTGGTCGAAAGAGCACGCCTGGAAAGTGTGTATACTTCAAAAGGGTATCGAGGGTTCGAATCCCTCTCTCTCCGCAAGTTATATTTTAGAATACACCAAAAACGCTGTAAATCAATTATTTACAGCGTTTTTTATTTGCATCAAAAGTCAAATAAAACCAAATAATCGCATAGTTCTGGTGACCTCTGGGTGACCTGTCGAGGCCAAAAGCCACGAGGTCACCAGAAAGCTTATAAGTTACTGTATATCAAGATATTCAATCATTGAACAGATTGATTAAAAACTAATTTTATTCACTTAAAAAGCAATCTGCGATGAACAAATCTTTTGCGCTCCTCTTTTATGTAAAGAGGTCTAAAATTACCGGTGAAGGAACAGCACCGGTTTATCTGCGTATTACAATTGATAGAGAACGTATTGAAATCTCCTCTAAACGCTATGTCAATCCTGACAAATGGAATGAAAGCGGACAGAAACTAAATGGTTCCAGTGAGGAAGTCCGCACACTAAATGCTTATTTAAAAACCCTTGAACTTCAGGTTTACGAAGTGCACCGGGAGATGATTGACCGAAAACTCCCGCTGACTGCCTTAAATCTAAAGAACATTCTGCTTCACAAGGATGCAGCCTCTCCAGACAAAATGCTGGTGCCCATATTCAGGGAGCATAACCACCAGGTGAAATCACTGGTGGGTAAAGAATATGCCAAGGGCACACATGATCGGTATGAAGTGAGCCTGAAGCATACCAAAGAATTTCTGTTATGGAAATACAAAGTTAATGACGTTGACATCAGGGCGATCGATCATGAGTTCATCATGTCTTACGACTTTTATCCCGGGTCAGAAAGAAATTGCAATAATAACTCCACTGTTAAGTATCTCAAAAATTTCAAAAAGATCATCTTGATCTGTATCGCAAACGGCTGGCTGGACAAGGATCCTTTTATCAAATACAAGCCTAAAGTGAAACCTGTAAAAAGAGATTATTTAACTGCGGAAGATCTTGAATTAATAGAAAGCAAGACGTTTGTGAGCGATCGTGTTTCACAAGTACGGGACATCTTTCTTTTCAGCTGTTACACCGGACTGGCCTATGCGGATGTTAAAAAACTTAAACGATCGGAAATTATCAATGGTATTGATGGTCAAAAGTGGATTTTCACAAGCCGCCAGAAAACAGACACCGATTCACGCATACCCTTATTGCCTAAAGCACTACAACTGATGGAAATGTATAAAGAACATCCACAGTGCGTTGATAACGGTTTATTACTTCCCGTATTGAGCAATCAAAAGATGAACAGTTATCTAAAAGAAATCGCAGACGCCTTCGGGATTACCAAGGAGCTAACCTATCATATTGCCAGGCATACCTTCGCTACTACCGTCACCTTAGCAAATGGGGTTTCTATTGAAAGCGTGTCTAAAATGCTCGGTCATACAAATATCCGTACGACGCAGCATTATGCAAAGATTCTCGATTTAAAGGTAAGTCAGGATATGTCTGCACTTAAACAAAAATTATCAGCAATTAGCTAATTACAAACCATCAATTGACAAATATTCACAAATATCAAGCAATTCATATTATTTCAAAATAGTTTATTTTTTTTATTATAATTAGGGTATATATTGCTGAAAAAATCAACTGCATTAAGCGTTGAAATCAAGCAATTCAATATGTGGAATTGTTTTAATACCTTATTCATATTCCCGGTAGGCTCCAAATCTGGCAAGCCGATCTTCACCTAATGGCCGGGGAATTGGGTAAGCTGAAATATTTAGCTTTTTGCATATCTGCATCCACAAGTTTGTGCGGGTATAAGTTTGATGAACCATTTGAAATGGAACCGACAAAAGCAGATCTTTTGCAGCCTGCGCTTCACCCTTATCAATTAATAACTGAACCTTTCTTTCTATAATCCATTCATCTTTCAGCGCATCCACTTTTAACAGCCATTGTTCACGTTCAGCAAGCGTTTGTGTTCCAATATTCCGCAGTACTTTATCCCGTTCAATGATCACCTGCGGGTGTATTTGCAGCCATGGTTCCGATATCGCTTCAAAAGCTTTCCTGGCACCTGTCATATCTCCTTTTTGCTTCAGCAACCTGGCCAGCAGCACTTTAGCCAATCCCCCTTTGGCTGTGGAAAGTACATTAACAGCTTCTGCTGCTTTCCCCCTGCCAGCCAGCCATGTTCCGTAATAAAATTTCCATTTATCCGCCGTTTGTCCTTTAGTATTATCAATAGCCCACTTAAAGGCAGCATCCAGGTTTTCCATCCCGGATGGTGCCCAATTATTTTGATCAACGTTTGGAGGGAGAGGTAAAGAAGACTTCTGTTTATAAGCCTGGAGAAGTTTTTTCCATACATCAACACTTGCCGGACGGGCCCACTCAAAGAGTGGAATATCTTTAACTGGTCTTAACAACTGAACAGGAACTTTTAATTGATAAATATCCAGAGCCTTATCCGTAGGTATCCAGTATTCGGTATGCCATCTCGTTTCTTTGGGATGTAACTCCAGCTTAATGGATTGATCACCTATCGGGCCACCCTGAACTTCAAGATATTGCTGCCGCTTAGCTGTGCTTAACATTGACCATGAGCTGTCACCAGCTACACCATAACTCCATAACTTCATGCCAGGGGCGATTTTCTCACTCGCTACATGGTATAAACCGGTGCCTATTGAAGGAGTAAAAACACCAAATGCATTTGCATCTTTATGTTCCCAAAAATATCCGGTCATTTCTTTTATGTCCGATTGGGTTTTAGGGCCCTGTGTTTCCCAATTTATGGTGTCAACTTTTGAAGAGTGGGACAACACCATTCCCTTAGGAAAATAGAATTTGGTATCAGGAGCCGAAGGCAAAGCTGCATTTGACCATGACATCCATGGATACGCTTCTGTACCTGGATTATAAAAGATGGCCCTCTCTGTCAAAAAACCATCGTTGGGGCCCAAAGAATATTCTACCGACCATTGCATACCAAAGCGAAGTTCCCGTTCCCCGCAGGTAACATATACCCGATCTGGTGTTTTGTCAATTTTATAACTTACTTTTTCATTTTGACTTGGCGAGTGGGATATTGGAAAACTTACCTCAATCCCACCAGCCACAAAATAAAACCTTGGTAAAATTCTAGTGGGACGAATTACATCAGGCACATATAACACCTCCTTACCCGATTTTTTAAGGATCATTGAAGTTACTTTACCACCCAGATCAGGACATATCGTAACTTTTATCTGATCATTTTCAATAACAATAAAATTATATTTCTTTGGTTCAGGACGATTAGATGTTTCACAGTAACTAACATAAGGATATACGCCATTTGGGTCATAAGCGGTAGGAACCGGTCCGAAAGGAATTAAATTATGCGTTAATACAAAATCATTGTATTGGGTACAGGTTACCTTTGAAACTGTGCTTTGGGCCATACTGTTCACAGTAAAAGCACTTGCAATCAATCCCACTAAAATTTTAAGTTTCATGCTATCAGTTTATTTAGCTCTTCGGGCCAAATGATTACTCAATTCATCAATCATTTTTTGTCCTTCATGCACCTGGCTCTTAAGTTCGTCTTCTTTAAAATTATGTTCAATGGTCAAGGTCTTTAAGTGCTCATCCAGTTTATTCATTAGAGCTTTGGCTTTTTGATCTTTAGATGCCGATGCCAGCTCTCTTAATATCCTGATCTTTTCAAAATCAACAATACCCTCTCTTAATTTCTCAAACCGGATACCGCTGTTAGCTCCCGGATATACTAAATAACAATCACCAGCCGCCCATGTTCCATGACGTGCATCCCTTGTCGGGTCCTGTGTCCATGCGTCATACGCCCAGCGCAAAAAACCGTTATAACCATAAGCGGATGCATACCAGCTGATCCACCTGCCTTCAATGGGTGGCGAAAAGAGAAAATTATTTGGTTTAGGCGGATTACAGCAAACGTAATAGGTTGTTGTAAATCCCTTTGCAGCCCGCTTCTTCACCACTTCCATCGATGACTCTTTGCCTGCCAGGTATGAATAATCATTTAAAAGGCCATCCAGTTCGGGGTGCCAATCGCCTGCGTAGGTGATCCTCCATTTTGCTGAATTATCCTTAACTACCTTAATAGCAGCCAATGTTTCGTCCATGGCGCTCTCATTAATACCTATATAGGTTTTCTCAAACCAGCCCTTCTTTTTCAAGTGTGCCTGAAGATCATTCAGGAACGGATTCCAATAGGCTTTAAATTTATCAGAAGTAGGCGGCCATGTTTCAGTCACATAATCACCTGTCCTGGCATCTATATAACGGAACCTGTAACCGTAGGGAAGCGGTGTGTAAATGGTAATAGCTTTATCTATTCCAACGCTCATCGCAAGTTCAACATATTCATCGAAAATTTTATAGTCAAATTTCCATGAACCATCTTTTTGTTTTATGGATTCCACCATGCCACCTTCAATGCTGTACGAGTTATCACCCCACGGTGAGTTTACCGCATAAGTGGTGATGTATTTTCCACCGGCATCGGCATAAAGCTTCAAATGTTTTTTTAGTAATAACTTATGTTCTTCGGACCATGGTTCCAGATGATTATCCCACGCAAGCACCCAGGGGTTTTGCCATAGGTCAAGCCGGTATTTCCAGTCATGCGGCGGCGGCAGCAATTGATTTTGCACTTCAACATTAAGTTCAAGCGTGGTTTTATAACCTTTAGCATCTACTTCTATGGTTCCCTTATAATGCCCTGGCTGGGTACCGGCCGGGACATTTAAAGTTACCCAAACCGGCCGCACTGTTTTTCCCGGCACATCAAACCGGTCAAATTTTTCAAAGCGGTCTGGCATTAAAAACCCATTTTTATAAGGTGAGTCGCCACAGGTTACGTTACTTGCGCCATAAGGATAGTTTGCCAGCACATAACGCACCATATTGAGTTTGATATTGTCTTTGCTGATCACATTGCCATTCCCACTCACCAGGTTGTTCAGCTTAAAGCGAACCTGTTCAAGAGTATCTGATGACCATACTAATATTTGTGCATTCAAACGCTCCCCTCTCCACCCAGTAGCAGACCATAATTGATTTTCGTTTCGCATTTCCGGCACTTCTGTACGAAAATAAAGTGCATCCGTTGAACCAAAATCTACATGAAGCCCCTTTTGTGAATCCCACAGTGCTGGCATTGTTGATTTGTCAAAAGTATATTCAGCCTGGTAGTGCCGGCTTAACGCGGGCATCAGGACCGAATCTATTTGTCCCTGATATACCTGGGCGAAAGCAACACCTGCAGATAGTAATTGCATCACTAGGATGGCCCAAATTGATTTTTTCATTATTTTAAATTTAAAAAAGTGCTTCCATTTCACCGGAAGCGCCATCATCTCAACCAAATCGCAGGATATCAACTGCATTATCTTATTTGTTATAGTTAGTAAAATCATAGTTAATAAATCCATTCCCAAAAAATCAAAACACATAAGTGCCAGTGGAACCTGAATTTAAACCCAACACTACCTGTTTATTATTATATTTAATATTAAATGTTTGCATAACCCTGGTATCATTAAACACGATCAATACAATCTTTCCCATAGGCGTTAAAAATGCAACATTTGGTAGTTCCGTAAGGTAATTGGATGCTATGCGTTTAGAACCCGGTCTTACAAACTTCGAAGCATGGGCAATAATATAATATGCGGAGTTCCTGGTCACTTTATCACCATTTATAGTAACTGCGCCCAGGCAACGATCACATCCGCCCGGTGTATGGGGTAGCT
>DASXMZ010000589.1:0-4715 GCA_036495385.1 Mucilaginibacter sp.
GCCGACTTGGCGGGCTGCATATTAAGGTCAAGATTCGAAAGCGTTCTGTTTGTGCTGACGGATAATTCGTTGTTTACAATATTTACATCTTTTAACGAGATAACCCCTTTTGCCAGTTCAATGAGCATTTTGTCATACTCGGCTTTTATCTTTTTTGATTTATAACCCACATAGGATATTAACAGACTATCGCCTTTTATATTCTTTAAAACAAAGTCGCCATTTTTTGGAGTAGAAATTTTATGGCCTGTTTCTAAATCCTTTACAACAACCGCTTCAATCGGCTCGTGGGTTAAACTGTCTATCACTTTGCCCGTGATTTTTTGTTGGGCAAACAATGTATTGAACGATAGTGTTATCATAGCAAGCAACAATACTCTCTTTGCGAAACCTGTCTTTTTTTTCTGTGGCATCGCACAAGCAAGAAAATACTGCAGTGGTATTTTATTAGATAAAGGCATGATAATTTTATCGCGTAGAAATTTATAATAAAGACCTCGTCTTGCGCGTGATTGCGAGTCGCTTAAAGACGTACCATAGTTCTCATTTCGAGTATTCACCTGGACAAACACTTAAAAATAGAATGACTTTTTTACTGATAATGAATAACTTACGATTTGTCATTGCGAGGAACGAAGCAATCCCTTAGCTATGCATTGACGTCAATGCATTAGTGCTAATGCAGGTCGACGAGATTGCTTCGTGCCTCGCAATGACAAGTTTTGTATATCGGTTATCGTCAACGAAACGAAAATGAGGCTTAAACCTTTGGCGGTTGATAATGGATATTGGAATAAGCAATGGGAGAATTCATATGGTAATGGGGATACGATTTGATGGTGAAATTAGCTGATAGAAAATCAAAGGTGACTTGCGGGATCACATGAACGTAATCATCGGCATTGGTTTTAACGCTTCCCGAAGATTTGTTGTTATCTGATTGTTTGGCGTTATCAGAAAGTTCATGAAGAATATGCTTACTTCCATAAACATGATGTACAGTAACCATATGATATTCTAACCATAAAGAGTGTGCCATTTTATCAGCAATAACCGGCATTACCGGATTAAAGACAAATAGAATATAAGAGAATAAAGTTAAACTGGCCAGGTCCTTCAATAACTTCTTTTTCAGCGGCTCTGGTTTTACCATCGCTGAATTCGCTGATGCTGCGAGCAGGTCATCAACAAAAAGAAATTTATATAGCCTTTTAAACACCATGCAAGTATTTGGTATGTTATTGCCAGATACGATGTTTATTTACGGCTGGTTTTATTGCTCAATAATATTATGCATTTTTTCTTCAGGCTTTAAAAAGTCGCCGTCGATGATCAACAGCTTTACACCGTTTTCGGTTGCAGAACGATGCGAGCTGAGGTCGTCAGAAACTACATAACTCATCCCTTTTGTCAGCCTAAAGCTTTCGCCATTTTGCAGCTCACTTACAAACTCGCCTTCCAAACAATGTACAATATGCCCTTTCTGGCACCAGTGATCGGCCAAATAATCCTTGCTATATTCAACCACCCTGATCCGTAAGCCTTTAAACCGAATAGTTTGCCAATAAGCTACGCCGGTTGTACCATGATGCTCAGTTTTATCAATGTTTTCCCAGTTTATAGTTTGGAAGAGGATGTTTTCAAAATCCATATTAGTATCATGATTGGTTTCCAAATTAAACTATAAAGTTTCAACAACCCTATCAAAACAAAGTTAAATCTGCGTAAAACAAACACGTTGAAATAAAACAAATACGTTGTCTCTTTCAAACCATGGCGTTTATATCTTTACCGTATTCATTTTTATATAAAATATGATCATCCTAATTCAATGTATCGACCACGTAGGTTTAGTGGCCTCCGTATCAACTATGATTGCCTCGGAACAACTTAACATAGTTTCCTTGCGGGAACATGTTGACCAGGACAATAACCGGTTTTTTATGCGCCTGGAGGTGACCAGCGGCAGTGACGGTGCATTATTGGAAAAAAAATTACGCGGTGTACTGCCGACGGACGCTATTATTTCTATAAATCCGCTGCCCGAAAAAAGAGTGGTGATATTGGTAACCAAAGAGTATCACTGCCTGGCAGATATACTCATACGTCATTATTTTGGAACACTTGGGGCCAGGGTGATGGCTGTAATTGGCAACTACGACAACCTTCAGGACATTTGTAAACGTTTCGATATGCCGTTTTTTGCGATATCGCACGAGGGTATAACTAAGGAAGAGTTTGAAGAAAAGATAGCAGAAACCATCGAACAATATGCTCCTGATTATGTACTTCTGGCAAAGTTTATGCGTATTTTATCGCCGCGTCTGGTGGCTAAGTTTCCTGAACGTATTATCAATATCCATCATTCATTTTTACCGGCCTTTATTGGCTCCAATCCTTACCGGCGAGCTTATGAACGCGGGGTAAAGTTAATAGGCGCAACTGCTCACTTTGTGTCTGATGAACTTGACGAAGGGCCAATTATTGCCCAGGAAATAATTTCTGTAAACCACTCTTTTACAACTGCCGATATGATAAAAGCAGGCAAGGAGATTGAGACTTCGGTACTTGTCAAAGCATTAAAACTGGTATTTGAGGATAGGGTATTTGTTTACAAAAACAAAACCGTAGTGTTTGAATAATATGTTTCTTAAATTCGATGAAACCGTGTTAATATGAGTTCTGAAATCAATTCACGCAGACAGTTTGTAAAAAATACTGCCGCCGGATTAAGTCTTCTTACTTTGCCAGATTTGTTAACAGGTTCCGCCCACGCGCCAGCCGCAAATAAAAAGATTGTTTGTGTAGGCGGCCATCCGGATGATCCTGAAAGCGGTTGCGGTGGTACCCTTGCAAAACTTGCCAATTCAGGACATGAGGTAACCATCATTTATTTAACAACTGGCGAAGCAGGCATAACCGGCGTAGGCCACGACGAAGCAGCCAAAACAAGAAAACAGGAAGCCATTAATGCCTGTAAAATACTTAATGCCAAACCGGTTTTTGCAGGCCAGATAGATGGTGATACCGTGGTGAGCAATGATGCTCTCAAACACATTCAAAGTTTAATCAATGATGAAAAACCAGATGTAGTTTTTACGCATTGGCCCATTGACGCACATAAAGACCACCAGTGCGCAAGTTTATTAACCATACAAACATGGGTGCGATCCAGCGTAAAATTCAACTTGTATTTTTTTGAGGTTTGTGCAGGTGAACAAACCATGCTCTTCAACCCAACCGATTTTGTGGATATAACAGAAACCCAGGAACAAAAAAGAAAATCTGTGTATTGCCATACCAGCCAGGACCCGGATGGCATTTATGGATGCGGGCATGCCAGTATGGAAGATTTCAGGGGCAGGCAGTTAGGCGTAAAGGCGGCAGAAGGCTTTGTGCGGATGACAGGAAAAGGAATGGGCGCGTTTTCCATCTGATTATCGCTTTGCAGTCGGTTCTGTATTTTTGAAAAGAGCAGTTGGCAAACCATCAAGGCTGATCAAGTTTTTCTCTGCTTTGTAAGCCTCCAGGCCGGATTCGCCTTTATTTTCGGCCCATTTTTGAGCATGGTCCCTTTCGCCGGTGTATTCATAATAAGGGACACTAAAACCGCATGAGGTTTGCACCTTATAAATATCGGCAACTATGATTTGCCTGGTAGCAAGCAGCAACTCAAAATTGGCAGATAATTCAGGCCACTCTTCATCTTCGGGTAAAACCGTATACCCATGGCCGTATAAACGCATAATGTTGGGTGCACCTTCAAAAGCACAAAACATAAAGGTGATCCTGCCATTTTCCAACATATGCGCTGATGTTTCGTTTCCACTGCCTACAATATCCAAATAAGCAACCCGATTTGGCGAAAATACCCTGAAACTGTCAATTCCTTTTGGCGATAGGTTTACATGACCACCGGCGCTGAGTGGTGCCGAAGCCACAAAAAACAGGTGCTGTTTCTTTATAAAATCCAGATGCTTGTCCTCTATACTATCAAAAAATTTAGCCATGGCCTTTTTTAATCCATTGTGATCAAATTTAAGATAATTATTAGCAACAATTCCCGGATTGATTCTTTATGAGATTAATTTAACAATGTGGATATCAATGATTATGGGTTAAACAGTTAGTTTATTTGTCGTTAATGTTTATTTAACATAAAGTTGTTATGCGGCTCTTACATTTGGCACAAACTTTTAACCGACACCCCTGATGTACTTTAATTCCCAAAAACAAAACTCGAAATCCATACAGCCATTTATTTCAATCTTAACCTTATCGGTATTATCCGCGCTAACGTTGCTCCAACCCAAGACTGCCTGCAGCCAGTCATCAAAGCAAAAAAGCGATGGCGCCATTATCGAAATGGTCTTCACGTCAGATGCTCATTATGCCATAACTCGTAAAGGTTTCCGTGGCGACTCTAATGTGAATTCACACATAGTTAATACAGCTATGATAAGCCAGATGAATAATTTGTCCAAACTAAAATTACCTGCCGATAGCGGCGTAGATGCCGGAAACGGTATTAATCATATTGACTACGTTATTGAAGGCGGGGATATTGCCAACCGCATGGAAAAACCCTTTCAAAGCGCAGCAGCATCATGGGCGCAATTTGAAACCGACTATCTTAAAGGCATAAAACTGAAAGATGGGCAGGGCAAACCTGTTAAGTTCCTTATAGTTCCCGGTAACCATGATATCAGTAACGC
>DASXMZ010000590.1:0-3718 GCA_036495385.1 Mucilaginibacter sp.
ATAATATTTATTCTCTGCTTTTATGCAAAAATACGATTTTAATTTTGGTTATCATCTTTATTCAAACTCAGCTTGCAGAATTGATAATACTTCCTTTACAGTTTCTTCTTCTAAATCGGTACGTTTTACCAATTCGTTAACCGTTAAGGCAAGTACAGATTTGGCTGTGTCTAAACCAATGCGTTTAAACTCATCTATTATCCAGCTATCAATCTCGTCTGAAAATTCTTCAATATCTACATCCTCATCACTTTCGTCTGCTTCGCGGTATACGTCAATTTCATAGCCGGTCAACTTACCTGCCAGTTTAATGTTATGTCCGCCGCGGCCAATTGCCAGTGAAACCTGGTCGGGTTTTAGATATACTGCAGCTGTTTTTTTCTCATCGTCTAATTTAATGGATGTTATTTTAGCCGGAGATAATGCACGCTGAATGTATAACTGCAAGTTATTGGTGTAATTGATTACATCAATATTTTCGTTTTTAAGTTCGCGCACAATACCATGTATACGCGAACCTTTCATACCTACGCAAGCGCCAACCGGATCGATACGATCATCATATGATTCAACGGCAACCTTAGCGCGCTCACCCGGTTCACGTACTATTTTCTTGATGGTTATAAGGCCGTCAAAAATTTCGGGCACTTCCATTTCAAATAAACGTTGCAAAAACTCGGGGGCTGTGCGCGATATAATGATTTTCGGATTACTGTTCATCATATCTACTTTATATACAACGGCTTTTACGCTATCGCCTTTCTTAAAATAGTCAGCAGGTATTTGCTCTGTTTTTGGCAGCAGCAATTCGTTCCCTTCGTCATCAAGCACTAACGCTTCTTTTTTCCATACCTGGTAAACTTCGCCGGTAACGATCTCACCGATACGATCTTTATATTTTTTAAATATTTCGTCTTTTTCCAGTTCCAGGATTTTAGAAACCAGCGTTTGGCGTGCGGCAAGGATAGCGCGGCGGCCAAAACTCTCCAGCGTAATCTGCTCAATATGCTCATCGCCAACTTCAAGGTCGGCATCCAGCGTTTTAGCCTCTGCAAGCTCTATTTCAAGGTCATCATCTTCGCTAAACCCATCCTCAACTACCTGACGCGTGCGCCAGATTTCAAGGTCACCGTTATCTGTGTTTACAATTACGTCGCAATTTTCATCTGTCCCAAACTTTTTCCTGATCATGCTCCTGAATACGTCTTCCAGTACGCTCATCATGGTTGGGCGGTCAATGTTCTTGAAATCTTTAAATTCCTGAAAAGAATCAATTAAATTAATATTGCTCATTTTCTTATTTGAATGATATTAAAACTTTTGTTTCTGTTATTTGATCAATTGGGATTACGCTTTCAACAATTTCTGCTTTTTTCCCTTTTTCTTGTTTTTTTTCTTCTATCATAACTGCATCTTCCGTTATCCCTGTTAATTTACCTTCCCTTTTAGCGCCATTAGCCATATTAATGGCCAGGTTTCGCCCAATATTTTTTAAATATTGTCTGATTGATGTTAACGGTGTATCGATACCAGGTGATGAAACTTCGAGGTTGTAAGCCGTTTCAATTACGTTCTCCTCCTCGAGGTGAAACCCAACATGCCTGCTTATTGCCACACAATCATCAATTCCAACACCTTTATCACCATCAATTAATATAATAAGCTTCCCGTTGGAGTGCATTTTTATATCAACTATAAAAAGGTTCGGTTTGTCCTTTATCTTTTCCTCAACCAGTTCCCTTACTCTCTTTTCAATATTCATTATCGTGCTTCCCGATAGCTATCGGGAAATTTAATCGGTAAAATAAAAGAGGGGACTGCCGTCCCCTCTTTTTTAATTTGGATGCAAATATAATAAACTTTATTGTAAATTCAAGTTATTCATTGCTTAAAAATCAAATCTTTATAAGGTATTTTTCCTAATTGTTTTGTCCCTTTTATATAAGCCCATTTGTCGCTGTTTTCTCCAAACTCAAAATAGCGGATAAAATAAGTTTGGCCTTTTACAAAAGGCGTGTCAGGAGTAAACACCACAGCGCTGTCTGCAAGCTGATATTGTCCTGGCTGTATTGGCTGATAGCTTTTTAAATCCGTATCGGCAGGCATTTTAAAAACCGGCAACAAGTTTTGCCATATCCCTGGAACCGAGTCGCGGTTGATTTCACTGATAATCGCATAGTCAAGTCCTTTGAATTTAACAGAGCGGTCGTTATCTATCAAACTTATTTGGACGGTCGGTGTTTTGGGCGGAGGTGTACAGCCGAAACAAAGCATTATTAAGATTACGACATTAGCTTTCATTCTCGTACTACTGATAATTTATTTCCTCAAAGTCTGCTCAAACAACTTAAATATCCGCTTGTATTCGTCCGTCCAGCTGCTGGGTTGTTCAAATGCATGGTCTTCGGCCGGGTACGATGCCAGTTCCCAATTATCTTTATGAAGTTCTATTAATCGCTGAGTTAGCCGGATAATATCCTGGTAATTTACATTTTGATCAACCATGCCGTGCAACATTAACAAATGGCCTTTTAAACCATCGGCAAAATAAATGGGCGAGCTTTGGCGATAAGCCTTTTCATCGGTAAAAGGCTCGTTCAAAATTTCGTCCGTATAGCCGTGGTTATAATGCGCCCAATCGGTAACCGATCGTATTGCAGCGCCGGAGGCAAATACATCTTGTGCCGTAAACATGGCCATAAGCGTAATAAAGCCACCATACGAACCGCCATACAAACCTACGTGTTTAGGATTAACCCCATATTTTTCGACCAGCATTTTTACACCGTCAACCTGGTCGGTCAAATCCTTCCCGCCCATGTGCCGGTAAATAGCAGTGCGCCAATCACTGCCATAACCTGCGCTCCCTGAATAATCCATATCCAATACCGTATAACCATTATCGGCCAGCATATTGTTAAACATGTATTCGCGGAAATAATAGCTCCATTTGTAATCGGCATTTTGCAAATAACCGGCTCCATGAACAAAAACTACCGCGGGCTTTGCGGGATCGGCCTTTTTGGGCAAATAAAGATGTGCGTATACGTTACTACCGTACCTGTTTACAAAAATGATGACCTGTGGATCGCGCCAGGGGTATGATTTAAATTCATTTGTTATTGAATGTGTTATTTGTACCGCAGTGACTCCGGGTTTATTCGGCTGGAGATATAATTCCCACGGTTTATTAGAATAGGAATACCGGATAGCCAGCCATTTCTCATCGGGCGAAAGCGACACGTCATTACCGCCTTTCATAGCTGTAAGCTTTACCGGCGCACCACCAGTCACAGAAATTCGATAAAAATCTGTAATGCCGGGATGATCCGTGTTGGCAGAAAAGTAAAAGCTTTGCTTATCATTTGATAACTGCAGGGTTTGGACTTCCCAATTACCACTCGTAAGCTGTTTAACAGCGCCATTTGAAACATCCACAATGTAGATATGAGCATATCCGCTTGCTTCACTTTCGAAATAAAAATGGACGTTGTCTGTCCATCCCAAATTATTTGTACCAGGGCCACCAACCCAGGCATTGTTGTGCTCGCGGTAAAGCAAACTTAAAGACCCGGTCGCCGGATCGAGTTTCATTATCCACCTGTCTTTATTGTCGCGGGCGTTTATGGCTACAACTGCATTTTTTCCATCCTCGCTCCAATAAGGACCGGTGATTATAACTTTCCTTTCCTCATTGCGCCTGGTTAATTCAGCCAAC
>DASXMZ010000591.1:0-8996 GCA_036495385.1 Mucilaginibacter sp.
ATTAAAGTCTATTTTTTCTCCGGTGTATTCTATAATATAAATGTTATTGCGGTAAGTGTTTTTGATGTCCCTGATTTTACCGCTCAATATTTTTTTTGATTTATCAAGCAAGGCAATAGCATCACATAATTCTTCTACCGATTCCATGCGGTGGGTTGAAAACAATATCGTAGCCCCTTTGCTGTTCAGTTCAAGTATCTCATCTTTTATTATTTCGGCATTAACCGGGTCGAAACCGCTGAAAGGCTCATCTAATATAATAAGGTCGGGTTCGTGCAAAACGGTGGCAACAAACTGAGCTTTTTGCTGCATGCCCTTCGATAATTCCTCAATCTTCATCTTCCACCAGGTTTCCATCCCCAATTTCTGGAACCATATTTTTAACCTTCTTATAGCCTCACTGCGGCTAAGCCCCTTTAACCGGGCAAGGTAAATCATCTGTTCACCGATCTCCATTTTTTTGTAGAGGCCGCGCTCTTCAGGTAAATATCCAATACGCTCAATATGGGATTGACTGAGCTTTTCGCCATTGAAATAGATCTCCCCAGAATCGGGTGCGGTTATTTGGTTTACAATGCGGATAAGCGAAGTTTTGCCGGCGCCGTTAGGGCCTAAAAGACCAAATATTTGTCCGCTTTCAACTTCTAAACTTACATCGCTTAAAGCCGTGTGCCCGGCGTATTGTTTTACAATGTTCCGAATGCTTAACATAGATAAGGGTTTAAATCAGTCGACTATTTTTTTGATTAGATAGTCCCGATGCCATAAAGTTACATAAGTGTACGTATTGTTGTATACAATCGATATTAAAATTATGGATAATTATCAGGGATGCTTATGTTTGAACAACCCAATTTATAGAAACTTTAATTATGCGTTTTATTTACCTTTTTTTCGTTGCGATACTTTGCTGTACGGCCAATGTTTTTGCCCAAAAACCTTCAAAACCAGTAAATATTATTTTTGATAGCGATATGGGCCCCGACTACGACGATGTTGGTGCGATAACTATTTTGCACGCTTACGCAGATAAAGGCGAAGCCAAAATATTAGCCACTATCGCCAGTACTAAATATGATGGCGTTGCCGGTGTGTTAAGCGTTTTTAATACTTATTTTAACCGCCCCGACGTGTCTATCGGAGTACCGAAAGGCTACGCGCTTGAATTGCGCGACTGGCAGCACTGGACAGATACCTTGCTGGCAAAATATCCTCATAAAATAAAAACTAACAGCGAAGCCTGGGATGCTGTTGAACTCTATAGAAAAATTTTAGCTTCGCAGCCAGACCATAGCGTAACCATTGTCACTATTGGTTTTTTAACAAACCTCTCCAACTTGCTGAATACAAACGCCGATCGATATTCTTCCCTTTCGGGTAAGGAACTCATTCAAAAGAAGGTAAAACTTCTGGTATGCATGGCAGGTAAATATCCCTCAGGCTTTGAGTTTAATGTAATGAAAGATGCACCTGCATCAAAAAATGTATATGAAAACTGGAACACTCCTATAATTCTCAGCGGCTTTGAAATAGGAGAGAAGATAAAGGCAGGATTACCATTAATACACAATGCCACAATTAAAAACAGTCCGGTAAAAGACGTTTTCAGAATTTCTATACCCCAGGCTAAAGAAGATTCCGCGGGGCGGAAAAGCTGGGACGAAACGGCGGTTTTGGTCGCAATAAAGGGCTATGACCAGTGGTACAACCTACACGCCGGACGAATGATCGTAGCTGCTGATGGCAGCGATACCTGGGATGATAAAGGGACCGGACAAGCCTACCTGGTTGAAAAAGCAGACTATAAAGTTGTACAGGATTTGATAAACTCATTGATCATGCATCAGCCGGCTGGAAAGTGAGTGGCAGAAGAACTAAGCTTGATTTTTTAAGTTCTTGCAATTTATCCCCGGCGTTAAAAGGCTTAATACCTGTTAGTTATAGGCTATAACCTAACGGGGATAAGTATTTATTATTAGTAGGAATTGCTATATTAATATTTCGTTTAAATTAAATACTTAATCCATGGGTAATTAGATTAAATATCCTCTATAATATTTTAATTTATATAAAGTATTCTGTTGTAATATCGTAGGATTTTATTATATATTTGATATTATCGGATCTTACATAATTACTAAAACTGTTAAGATAAACAGTTAATGATTTGATAGAAGTACTGTCTCTCTTTGCACATTAATTGAAAAGGTGGAATTCAATCTGGATTGTCAGGGGTGATGAACGCGCTCCGGTCAACTCACCCGCTCTTTGCTTCGCTCGACCACCCTCTCTTTTGCAAGCAAAAAAGAGGGTAAAAAACTGAGCGACCCTCTTTGCCGCTTGCGGTAGAAAGGGTCGACCAGCGTAGCGTAGTCGGTCCGAAGGACTCCTTTGGACGGTGAGTAGACTATACGAGCGACAATTTGAATTGCACACAAAAAGATGCTGTACTTCGGAAGCATAATGATAGATTATTGAACTTTCATAAGGAACATTTGGTATAGCTATAAGTAATACACCCTGTTAGTCTTTTTGGGCAGTGCCATTGAGTTGGGACAACCCGTACCTTTTACAATTAGCTTACTTAATAGATTTTTGGACATTAAAGGGCTTAATACATTGTTAAATGGAAAAAAAGAAGGTAATAATCCTCGGCGGGGGTGTAGCCGGGATGAGTGCCGCGCATGAGCTCATTGAGCGCGGCTTTGAAGTACAGGTTTTTGAACAAAAGGTACAAACTCCGGGCGGTAAGGCACGCAGCGTCGCCGTTCCCGATCCTGATGCCGGCGATCATTATAATCCGTTACCCGGTGAGCACGGTTTTCGCTTTTTCCCTGGTTTTTACAGGCATGTTATCGATACAATGCGGCGAATTCCTTTTCCCGGTAATAAAAACGGCGTATTTGATAACCTGGTTGCTGCTCCGCACGCAATGATGGCGCGCGATGGAAAGGACCCTATTGTATTGCTCGACAGTTTTCCAAAATCTATTGCTGATCTTAAGTTCCTGTTGAAGTCGCTTCATCAAAAAACCGGGATATCTCTCGAAGATTCCAAGTTTTTTGAAATGAAAGTGTGGCAGTTAATGACAAGCTGCCAAACACGCCGCGAGAACGACTATGAACGTATGGGCTGGTGGCAATATACAGATGGCGCAAACCGCGATAAAACCTACCAGAATTTGCTGGCAAGCGGCTTAACCCGCACGCTTGTAGCCGCACGTGCAACCACGGCCAGCACCAAAACCGGGGGCGACATATTTTTGCAACTGATTTTTAATATGGCCAATCCGGATGTAGCTACCGATAGGATATTGAACGGCCCTACGAATGATCAATGGCTTTGGCCCTGGCACAAATACCTTGTAAAAAAGGGTGTTGACTACCGGTTTCTTTCCCAGGTAACCAGCATTGAATGCACAAACAATGCTATTTCGGGAGTTTGGGTGCAGAAACTGGATATGCCCTCAACAGTCTTTAATGATGCCGGCGCTGCAGGGTTATCATCAGATAACCCACCTCAAAAATACACTGCCGACTACTACATATTAGCTGTGCCGGTTGAGCGGGCCGCACCATTGCTTATTGGTGATATTTTAAAGGGCCAAACGATACAGGATTTTTTGAATAATGTTATCCGTAATGCCGATCTGTCCGATCCCTCAGTCTCCATTTTAGATATTACTAATAATGCCGTTGGGCAGGCGGCCATAATGAAGGCTGACCCCACATTGATCGGTATTATCGAATTGTCAAACGATGTATCGTGGATGACAGGTGTGCAGTTTTATTTGAACGAGGTAGTAACTCTGAATGAAGGTCATATCATTTTTTCGGATAGTCCATGGGCTATAACAGCTATTTCGCAATCGCAGTTTTGGAAATCTTTCCCGATGGACAAATTTGCTGATGGGAAAGTAAAAACGGTTCTGTCATGCGATGTATCGGAATGGGACGAAAAGGGGATACTGTACGGCAAGGTAGCAAAAGATTGTACACCAGAGGAAATACGCACCGAAGTGTGGGCGCAAATGAAAAAAGCGCTAATGGTTAATGGCAAATGCATGATTAACGATGATATGATTCATACCTGGTTTATTGACAGGGATATTGTATTTTCAGGTGCGAACGCCGTTGAGCTTTTGAAGGGAGACTATTTTAGTCAAAATACTGAACCGCTATTGGTAAACAAAGTGGACACCTGGCGTTTAAGGCCCGAATCGCATTGCGCAATACCTAATTTATTTTTTGCTTCCGATTATGTTCGTACGCATACTGATTTAGCTACTATGGAGGGCGCTAACGAAGCAGGCCGGCGCGCAGTAAACAATATCATTGAGGCTTCAGGAGTTGATGCACCCCTCTGCGATGTGTGGCGGCTGCATGAACCCTGGATATTTTCTTTTTTACGCCTGCAGGATTATTGGCGTTACAATCGTGGCCTGGCATGGAACGAACATTTCCCATGGTGGGTACGATTTATTCAATGGATAATTTCATTATTTAAAAAGGGCGCAAAGAAATCGAACGCAAAAAAATCTAAAAAGGCGTCCTAATAAAAACTCAGGAGATATGAACCATCCTTTAGTTAATACACAGGACTATTCGGCCGCCCAACTCATACTTTTTGGTGTTGCGGCGGCTTATTGGGTTTGGGTTTATATAGTTGTAGTTATTGATATTTTTAAATACAAATTTGTTGGCATTCCGGCACTTGCCGTATGTGCCAATTTCGCATGGGAATTTTTATGGAGTTTTAAATTTTATACCAACATGGGATCCCTTTTTGAATGGGGCTACCGTTGCTGGTTTATACTCGACGTTTTTATTTTTTATTCACTGTTCCGTTATGGTAAAATTCAATTCGGCGGTGCTTTACTGAAGAAGAAATTCAGTTTGATAATAATTTTCGCATTCCTTGCCTGGGTTTGCGGCATCTACGCATTTACCATCCGGTACGCCGACCCTATCGGCGCCGTTTCTGCATATCTTGTAAACACAAACATGTCGGCAATTTATATTTTATTGATCCTTAAATTTCCTCTCGAAAAATCATTAAGCATTTCAACTGCATGGCATAAAATGCTTGGAACAGCCTTTACCAGCGTGTTTTGTTTTTGGGTTTTTACCCATGAATATTTTATGCTTGTACTGGCTGTAATAACTTTTGTGCTCGACATGGTATATATTTATTTGGTAACAAAACTAAAGGGGCAACCTGTTTATGACTCGAACTGATATTTTTATAAATTCCTTTATTCCTGCGTCTGCGCAAAGTGATGAAACAGACTACAGAAACCATAAAATATTTATATCTGTATGTTTTGTATCCGCTATATACGCGCTGTTATTTCTTCCGGCTTCTGTTATGGAAGATTATTACCAGGCATCTTATATCATCATCTTTTTTTTTACCTGTAATTTTTTTTTACCATTTATCCTTCGGCGGGGTGTTTCCATTACAACGCTTGCAAACGCCTACATAACTGTATTTGCAATATCTCTTTCGTCCATAATGTATGTTAGCGGCGGGGTTTATCACACCAGTACCGACCCGCAGCTAATGGTTTTGCTTCCCATTATGGCGCTTTTGTTCATCAATTACAGGGCGGCTATTATTTGGTTTTGCATTAGCTTAGCATTGGTAGCAGCATTTGGCATTCTTCAGTTGTATGGTGTCAAATTCGATATAAAGATGAATTATAAGTATCTGCAGCTGCAAAATCTGTTTGCCGTTTGCGGTCATATAGTGCTCATTTTTATGGTGATCAATATTTTTGATAAACAAAAAACAGAAGCTTTTAAAAAGATAATGGGGAAAAATAAAATTATTGAGGAGGAAAGAAAAAAATCTGACGACTTGCTGCTGAATATTCTGCCTTCGGAAGTAATGGAGGAGCTAAAGCAAACCGGAAAAACAACCGCGCGAAATTACGACCTTGTTACCGTACTCTTTGCCGATTTTGTAAACTTCACAGCGCTGACCGAAGAGATGCCCCCTGAAGACCTTGTATCAAGCATTGATACTTATTTTCAATTAATTGATAACATTATCTCAAAGTACCCCATCGAAAAAATTAAGACAATAGGCGATGCTTATATATGTGCTGCGGGGCTGCATACTCAAAAAAGTGATAACCCAGTGGTAATGGTACATGCTGCGCTTGAACTTGTTGCAGAATTACACAAACTGCATGAAACAAGAGAGTCAGAAAATTTGCCGGTTTTTGATATGCGCATTGGTATACATTCGGGGCCGCTGGTTGCAGGTGTGGTGGGTATCAAAAAATTTGCCTATGATATTTGGGGCGATACAGTAAATACAGCCGCCCGTATGCAGCAAAACGGCGACGCAGGAAAGGTAAATATTTCGGGTACCACGCGCGAACTGGTAAAGCACCGTTTTCACTGCGCTTACCGCGGGCGCATTGAAGCAAAAAACAAAGGCCTTATTGATATGTATTTTGTGGAGAGCCGCAAGTGAAAATGTAAAATCTTATAGAAATCCTATCAAAACAAAGCGGCGTTTTCCGAAATAAAGTTATTTAATTATGGGTTAAAACACCCTTTTTAAATCGAAACAATTCCGTTAAATTTAAGGAAAACAAAAGCCTTATGAACTCATGGTACACAACGGAAGGCGCCCCTTCACCTATGGGTGTTACCTATATACAAGCTGAAGACGCTTATAACTTTGCAATTTATTCGAAAAATGCCGGAGCGGTGACGCTGTTATTATACAGCGATGCATCTTTCACCATCCCTGTGCTAACGAAAGTGCTGGATTTCACTGTCAATAAATCCCAGCGCGTCTGGCATTGCCGTATGCCGACCAATCAGCTCAACGAAGCTATTTACTATGCCTATCAAATAACCGGCAACCCCAATATCCCCGATGAGCCGGCCTATTGGCAGCATTTTGATCCTGACAAAGTATTACTTGATCCTTATGCCAGGGAAGTATTTTTTCCGCCAGGATTTGATCCGACCGCCGCTTGCGTGCCGGGAAGTAATGCCGGCAAGGCACCCCTCGGTTATATTCATGCAGATACTGACGTTTTTGACTGGGAAAATGATAGCATAACCAAACACGAGGGCGACCTGGTTATTTACGAGATGCATGTATGTGGTTTCACTAAAGGTGCCGGGAGCGGTGTTGAACCATTAGTACAGGGAACATATGCCGGCATAACAGCCAAAATTCCATATCTCAAAGAACTGGGCGTTACCGCTGTCGAGTTAATGCCCATACACCAGTTTGATCCATCAGGCAATAATTACTGGGGTTACAACACGCTTAACTTTTTTTCCCCGCACCAGGAATATGCTTCCGACAAATCGCCGGGAGGCCGGCTCAGAGAATTTAAAACCATGGTACGTGAGCTCCATAAGGCTGGAATTGAAGTGATAATGGATGTGGTTTTTAACCATACCACCGAAGGTGACATTAATGGGCCTGTTTACAGCTTTAAAGGCATTGACAACAGTACCTATTACCTGCTTAACAATAATGCTTCAAATCCCTACGATAATTATTCGGGCACCGGTAATACCATGCGGACAGATCACCCCGTTGTACAAAAAATGATTGTAGATAGCTTGTTGTATTGGGTGAAAGAAATGCATATTGATGGCTTTCGGTTTGATTTAGCTTCCATTTTTTCACGAACATCCGAATCTACACAAGCGCCGCCACCTATTTTCGCACAACTAAATGCCGACGATGATTTCGCGCAGGTTAGGTTAATTGCCGAACCCTGGGACGCTGAAGGCGCTTATCAGCTTGGTCGCAGTTTTCCTGGAAATAGTTGGTCGCAATGGAACGGCCAGTACAGGGATGATATCCGCAGCTTTGCAAAAGGTGATCAGGGCCTGGTTGGCACGGCGATTACCCGTATCTATGGAAGCGATGATATTTTCCCCGGCGATTTGATGTGCGCTTATCATCCTTATCAAAGTATCAACTTTATCAATTGCCATGACGGTTTTACCCTGTATGATCTTGTCGCTTATAATAACAAGCGCAATGAGGCTAACGGGCAGAATAACACTGACGGAAGTAATAATAACCATAGCTGGAACTGTGGGCCGAACGACGGGTATGACGGCGATGTAAATGTTTCTCCGGATGTGATGAATCTTCGTTTAAGGCAGACCAAGAATCTGGCTACAATGCTGATGCTGAGCAACGGCACCCCAATGTTTGTGGCCGGTGATGAATTTTTGCATGCACAGCTTGGCAATAACAATCCCTACAACCAAAATAATGCAACCAGCTGGCTCGACTGGACAAGGCTAAATACAATGAATGACCACTATGATTTCACTGTTCAGCTTATCCGTTTCCGGAAAACGTTTACCTTGATCAGCCGTAGCAGGTACTGGAGAACTGATTTCTTCACTTATGGATTTGATGGGAATGCCATCAATTATGGCAATCCATCGCTTAATTATTTTGCATACCATTTAATTGATAGCAGCGGCAGCGGGCAGGAGCTATATGTAATGATAAACGCGAACTGGGTGGCCCAAAACTTTACTATAGCAGCAGCTGGCCCATGGAAACAGCTGATCAATACTTATATGGGAGCGGGGCAGGATATTACGTTGGATAATCCTGCGGTTGTTGGATCGGCAAACTATTTGGTTGGGGAAAGATCTGTTGTTGTGCTGGGGAAGTAAGATTTAAAATCCTTTTGAATATCTTAGAAGTTTAAAAAAAACTCGTCATTGCGAGGAACGAAGCAACCTCTGAACTTTACAGATCGGGTAGATAAATGTCCGTTAAAGAGATAAATCTGACGATTATTAATTAAAGGTCGTTGATTCTCCTGTGTAGAGGTTGCTTCGTTCCTCGGTTGCTTCGTTCCTCGATTTCTATGATCTATGCAACTAATTTAGGATAATTATTTTCATAGATTCTATTTTGATTAACGCAGGCAAAGACACGAAGTATTAATTTGTTTCTGACCGCATTAATTACGCTCATTTTATTCT
>DASXMZ010000592.1:0-5760 GCA_036495385.1 Mucilaginibacter sp.
TAGCCGCTTACGTAACGTGCAGGAATCTGGACCAGACGCAGCATTTCCATTAAAATATGAGCGAAATCCTGGCAAACACCGGCTTTCAGTTTCCATATTTCATCAAGCTTTGTTTCCACCGTTGTAACGCCCTTTATGTATTCAAAATTATCATACACATATTGGCAAAAACGAAGCGCTACCTGGTAAGGTGTGTCGTCAGCTAACCGCTCTTTATTTACAATATCTTTCAATTCTGATAGTCCTTCAAAATACTCCTGTTTCAAAAAATCAATATAAGGCACCATAAACTGCAGCCTGCGCAAATCTTCCCATTGGTGGGCAGGAAATATATCGGTTTCAGGTAAAACTCTGTGTTTTGTAGAAACCGAAATCTTTGAATTGATGGTTAATACCATATGTGGTTCGCTATGGGTAAAGCTGCCAACCTCGTTGCCATAATAATCAATATGCGTATCAACAACCGGGTTGCCGGTTATCGTGAGCTCTTGTTTTAAAACATCCTGGTATTCGTCCTTTATCGGGAACAAAATAATCTGGTTGGCGCTGTCGCGCACCGGACTCTCGTAAATGTACCGGGTGATATGTTGTATCTCAAATTCGGGCATCTTATTTTAATTTGAAAATTTGGTAATTTGAAGATTTGAAAATAAATAATTTGAAAATTTGGCTATTTGAAGATTTGAAAATATAGGATTGAGTGTCCTTATCTTCAAATTTTCAAATCAGCACATCTTCAAATAATTCGAAAATTTATTTAGCTATTTGCAAAATAGTGTTCATTCAACGCGTTTCCGATACCGTAAAGTTCTTTCCTTATCTCTGTTAAAAATAAATGAAGGCCATCCGCTTCAATCGTTTTTACGGTGCTGTATTTAATCCTGCTTTGAAGCCTTCCTATCTGGAACGACATTCCCCTGTAATCATCCAAGTTGCTTTCATCCTTCAGCCGCTCAAAATAACGCTGAATGTTATTAACCGAATAAATCGCCGATCGCGGAAAATCATTGTTCAGCATCACCTGTTCTAAAATATTTGAAGCCTCAAAGCCCTCACGGTATTTTTTTAAATATAACTCATAACCACCCAATGAAAGCAACAAGTGTTTCCAATAGCTGGTGTCGGTAAGCAAATCGGGGTTGTCGTCAATGGAGCCAAACTTTGTATCAAGAATGTCTACCGATTGTATCGCCCTTTCCAGGTACTTGCCAATATTCATAAAGCTGCGTCCTTCTCCCCGTTCCATAGTGATCTCGGCAGTGCCGTAATAAAGCATAACCTGTTTTATCAATACATCGAGCGTACTTATCGGGTCTTCCCGTTGTAATGCTTTTTCAAGTCTGGAGTCCTTTACTGTGTGATAATATTCGTTTAAACACTGCCAAAGATCTTTGGGAATATGTTCCTGCACGCCGCGTGCATTTTCGCGCGCCAGTGTGATGATGTTTAAAATAGAGTTTGAGTTACTTTTACCGGTGACCATATATTTTAATACAGCCCTGCCATTATTTTCCAGCTTATCCGCCTCATCTTCTTCGGGAACGGCAAAAATCCTGATCACAGGTTCCCAGGTAAACTCCTGCATCGCGTCCTGCGACGATGCATAATTTATTTTTAACATGCGCAGCATACCGTCGCTGCGCTCAATGTAACGACTTAACCAATAAAAACTTGCTGCTACCCTGCTTAACATGTGCCCCCCTGACCCCCTAAAGGGGGAGTAATTGAATTATCTATTTTTAATTTTTTCATATCCACACATTTGCACATCTACATATCCGCACATTCCTCCCCCTTTAGGGGGTCGGGGGGCCCGCCAGCACCCACGTATCTTTACTGCCACCGCCTTGCGAACTGTTTACAACCAGCGAGCCTTCAATCAGCGCTACACGCGTTAACCCGCCCGGCACTATTTCAATGCCACCAGGGCCATATAATGCATAGGGCCGCAAGTCAATTCTGCGCGGCTTTAGTTCACCCTGCATATAACATGGCGCTGCCGAAAGACTTATCGTAGGCTGTGCAATAAAATTTCTCGGATCCTTTAAAATTTCCAGTTTATAATCAGCTATCTCTTTTTCCGAAGCGGCATGGCCCATCAGCATACCATAACCACCGCTGCCGTTGGTCTTTTTTATCACCATTTTATTCATATTTTCAAAAACGTATGACCTTTGGTCGGGATTGCCTAACTGATGTGTGGGTACATTTTTTAATATCGGCTCTTCGTTTAAGTAATAACGTATCATTTCGGGTACATAAATATACACTGCCTTGTCATCGGCCACCCCCGTACCAATAGCGTTTACTATAGCCACGTTACCTTTCCGGTAAGCGCCCATAATACCCGCCACGCCAAGCATGCTCGACGGGTTGAACACCAGCGGGTCGAGGAACTCATCATCAACCCTGCGGTATATCACATCAACCTGCTGCAGCCCGGTGGTGGTTTTCATATAAACTTTGTGATTATTTACCACCAGGTCGCGGCCCTCAACCAGTTCAACGCCCATCAGGCGCGCAAGGGTGGTATGCTCAAAATAGGCCGAATTATATATGCCAGGCGTTAACAGAACAATAGTAGGATTATGTATTTGCCGTGGCGATAACGCCATTAAGTTTTTGTACAATATATCTGGATACTCTGTTACGCTCCTTACACCGCATTTCGGCAGCAGGTCCGGGAAAAGGCGCTTAATTATTTCGCGGTTTTCCAGCATGTAACTAACGCCTGATGGTGTACGCAGGTTATCTTCCAACACGTAAAAGGTACCATCATAGTCCCTGATCAGGTCGATGCCTGATATATGCACATAAATATCATAAGGAACCTGCAGTTGGTACATTTCCCGCAGGAAATGCGGACAAGAGTAAATAATATCTATCGGGACTATGCCATCCTTAACGATAAACTGGTTATGATAAACATCTTTTAAAAACAGGTTAAGGGCAGTTAGCCTTTGTTTGATACCCTTTTCAACAAATGCCCATTCGTCGGCGGTAATAATGCGGGGGATAATATCGAACGGAAAAATCTTTTCGATGCCCTCGCCGCTATTGTAAACGGTAAAGGTAATGCCCTGGCTCATGAACAAACGCTTGGCCAGCTCCTCCTTTTTATTCAGGTCATCCGCCGACTCACCTGAAATATATTCAATCACCTTCCTGTAATGGCCTCGCACATTGGCATCGGCACCATACATTTCATCCCAAGCACCTTTAATTGGGTCGTATTTGTCAAAATAAGCTGATTCTTGCATAATAAAATACCATAATCATTAATAATCTAATCAGTTACTTTTAAGAACCGTAATTTATGAAGTGTTTTTGTTTAAAAACGAATTATTTACCAATTATTTTGATAAATTTCTAAAATAAATTAATACTTACAATAAAATTCGCAATTTTTATTGGATAAACTTTAAAATTAAAGCTTAGTATAAATTTTGACGAGAAAAGAAGAGTTTAAGAGCCCGATATTAGCATAATTAACTCAATTTTCGCTTATAAAAAATATTAAATCTATTTTTTGAAGTGTTTTTGAGGAGTTTTTTATTACGCTTTGCTATTGCCAATCCATTTTTTGCTCCGGGTTTGCCGGTACCGGCGATGGTAGTTACCACCCCTGCAGACGTTATTTTTCGGATAAGGTTATTATTTGTGTCGGCCACATATACATTTCCTGCGGCATCAACAACAAGCCCGCTGGGGCCGTTAAAGGACGCGGCCGTCCCGGTGCTGTCAATTGCTCCTGCAATCCCGCTGCCGGCAAGCGTAGTTACCATACCCGCAGGGGTAATTTTGCGGATCAGGTTGTTGACCCCATCCGCAACATAAACATTATTGGCTGCATCAACAGCCACACTGTTGGGATAGTAAAAAGTGGCCGAGCTATCTGGTCCATTATTGGCGCCCGTCTGACCTTTTCCTGCAAGAGTGGTTACGGTTCCGGCCTGGTTTACTTCGAGAATAATGTTGTTCAGATAATCAGCAACATAAACATTACCCAAAATATCAACGGCCACGCCGGTAGGATTATTAAACGAAGTATTAGTTAGTGCGCCGTTTGACACGCTTACGCTATTACCGGCCAATGTACTTACAATTCCCGCCGGGGTTATCATCCGTACCATATTGTTGCCGGCATCGGCCACATAAACATTGCCTGCGCCATCCACTGCCACGCCGAGAGGGTCAAAAAAGGAAGCGCCTGCACCGGGTCCGTTCACAGAACCAGTAGAGTCCACTCCTGCCAAAGTGCTTACTGCGCCGGCCGAACTGATTTTACGGATACGATTGTTGCCAGCATCGGCCACATACAAATTTCCCGAAACGTCAACTGCAATGCCCGTCGGTTCATTGAAAGTGGCGACATTGGCAGCGCCGTTTAATGAGCCCTGCATCCCGCTGCCGGCAAAAGTACTGACCAAGCCGCCGCCGGTTATTTTACGGATAAGGTTATTGCCATAATCAGCCACATACAAATTTCCCGCACCATCTACTGCGATGCCAACCGGGCTATTAAACGAAGGTAAAGTATCTTTTACCACGATACTATCTTTTTTAACGGTATCAGTACCAGGAAGCGGCTTCGGAACTTCTTCTTTACAGGCCTCAAAAAAGCAAGCTATTATGACTAGCAATAAGGTGATAAAATAGTTTTGCTTAATTGAATATATTCTCATTATGCTGCATGAAATAGCTTTAAGGGATGGCTATAAATTTATACATTTTAATAAACAAACAGCTATTTGCTATTTAAACGCACGATTTTAAAATCTGTTGCCATTTGTTAGCTTGAGAACCGATATAGTTTATCACCCTGAAATGAACAAGCCCTATTTTTTTTTAGGGCTTGTTGTTTTATAATATAATAACCTCGTTATTGAACAGGAGGCTTTGGAGATGGTGACGGATTGGGATTCGGCGTAGGGCTTGGCGGTGCAGGACTCGGATTAGGATTCGGTGCAGGGCTTGGCGGTGCAGGATTTGGGGTTGGTGTAGGATTAGGTGTTGGCGATGGCGGTGTTGGCGGCGGTACGGGTTTTGGTGTTGTAGGTATGGTATCGTTTACCTTGCTATAAACTTTTATGGCTTTGCCTTTGTTATTTATATATTGATTACTTGCTGCTGCAAGTTCAATTGCGCCCGAAACAGCAAACGCTGTTATTATCAAACTTAACTTTTTCATCTCAATTCTATTTAAATTTACACTTAAGTTAATTAAATAAATAACGAGTAGCTTATAAATGTGTTTTGATTAAATTAATTTCTTAATATTTAAGAAAAATCATTGTAAGGCGGAAATTTAAATCGCTGGGTGCGATTTAAAATAAATGTATTCCCTGATAATGGGTTTTAATAGTAAGGGATATGCGGCGATTTATCACCGAAATAGGCTGGTAAGGGAAAATCGTCAATCTGAAATAGTTTTAAGATGAGATTTACCCGTTAATTTCCAGTTAGTTGTTGCATGGGATGCTGACTGTAAATTTACTGTACAAACCGGGTTCCGATTCTACTTCGATTCGGCCGTTTATCTGAGTTACCGCATCTTTGACCAGGTAAAGCCCTATTCCTGAGCTTTTTTTATTGTTACCTGACGTATAAAACTCATCAAAAATACGCTCCTGATCCTTTTGCCTGATACCGATGCCATTATCTTCCACTTCAATAACGGTGTCGGTTTCTGACTGGTATGTCGTTACTTTTACGTATTGTTCGTCCTTTTTTGAGTCGCTGTATTTAACCGCATTCGAT
>DASXMZ010000593.1:0-4223 GCA_036495385.1 Mucilaginibacter sp.
TTGTCACTTCAGAAACCGCTGCTGGGAGGGGTGTCCTTTCGGGGGATATTTCAGTACGCAGTCTTCGACATTACCTGCTGCAATGGCTACAGGGAATTTAACAGTAAGGCCTTTCTCTATCGTTACCAAAATAATTTATGATAAGGATACACAGAAGGCTACCGGTGTTGAGATATTGGACGCAGAGACACACCAAACCTATGAATACCATGCAAAAATTGTATTTGTTAATGCATCTACCTTAAACAGCGCATGGGTGTTAATGAACTCGGCCACTGATATTTGGCCGGGCGGTTTGGGCAGCAGCAGCGGTGAGCTGGGTCATAATATTATGGATCACCATTATAACCTGGGTGCCTCTGGCGTTATGGAGGGTTACGACGACAAGTACTATTTCGGCCGTCGGCCCAACGGTATTTATGTGGTTCGCTTTGCAAACCTATTTGGCGACAAGCGCGACTATATGCGCGGTTTCGGCTACCAGGGCTCGGCCAGTCGCGATGGTTGGAGCAGGAATATAGCCGAGTTAAGTGTTGGATCAGCCTTTAAAGAAGCACTTACCGAACCCGGGCAATGGGCGATGGGTATTCACGGTTTCGGCGAATTATTGCCATATCATGAAAATAAGATCACACTCGATCCGAACAGAAAAGATAAATGGGGACTGCCTATACTGGCAATGGACGCCGAAATAAAAGATAACGAGAAAAAGATGCGTGTGGATATTGTTAAAGAGGCAAAAGCGATGCTGGAAGGTGCCGGGGTTAAAAATATCATCACCTGGGATCATGGCCATAACGTTGGGGATGGCATACATGAAATGGGTACTGCAAGGATGGGCAGGGATCCAAAGACTTCGGTATTGAACGAACACAACCAGGTTTGGGATGCGAAAAACGTATTTGTTACTGATGGTTCCTGTATGGTGTCGTCGGCTTGCCAAAACCCATCGTTGACCTACATGGCGCTAACTGCAAGGGCAGCTAATTTTGCAGCGGATGAATTGAAGAAGGGGAATCTTGGTTAATTGGTTGATTGAGTGAATCGTGAGCAATCAATTTATAACCAGGGTCTATTTTAAAACTAATACAACTTAATCAACAACTCACAAATCATTATGAAACATATTTTACTTGTTTTTAGCATAATATGCTTTAGTATTGCCGCTGCTACTTCGAAACCAAAGGTGTTAGTATTCACCAAAACAAAAGGCTGGCACCATGCCTGCATACCGATGGGTATACGGGCAGTAATGAAGCTGGGACAGGAGAACAGTTTTGACGTTGACACGACTACCGACGCAACAAAATTTACCTATGATAACCTAAAACAATATGCAACGGTTATTTTTTTTTGTACAACAGGCGATGTGTTAAATGATGAGCAGCAGGTCGAATTTGAAAAATATATTCGCGGCGGTGGTGGATTTGTTGGCGTACATTCGGCTACTGACACCGAATATAACTGGCCATGGTATGGCAATTTGGTAGGCGCTTATTTTAAAAGCCACCCCAGCGTTCAGCAGTTCGCGGTATTGCACATAGTTGATCCAAATTTTATTGCTACAAAACATTTGCCAGCCGAATGGCGCAGGCTTGATGAATGGTATAATTTTAAATGGATAGAAGATGGCTTGCATGTGCTGATCACCATTGACGAGAAAACCTACAATGGTGGCGCAAACGGCGACAATCACCCAATGAGTTGGTATCATGAATATGACGGGGGCCGGGCATTTTATACTGCACTTGGCCATACCGATGAATCATATGCCGACCCGCTTTATTTAAAGCATCTTTTAGGCGGTATTAAATATGCAATGGGCGAAAAAAAATAACTTATATCCTTTAAACACTTTATTATAGCTATATTTATATTCCTTTAGCTGTTACAATTCCTTTATTATCTCGTCATATAAATTATTGAGGTAATGTTTATGCCCAAACTCATAGGTTGTTTTTGAATTGATTTTTTATTCCGCGGAATTAAGATTTCTTTATTATGAATTCCTATAAGAAAACGATAACCGATATCCTTGACGGATCAGGGATTGCTATTAACGGTTCTCAGCCTTATGATTTACAGGTACATGAAGAAAAACTTTATCAACGTATCCTGAGTAGTGGCTCATTGGGTCTTGGAGAAGCCTATATAGAAGGGTGGTGGGATTGTGATAACCTGGAAGAATTTTTTTTTAGAGCGTTGAGAGCGGATCTTGATTACAAAATAAAAAATAACTTTAAAACCTGCCTGCAAATAGCAAAAGCGATTGTATTTAACCAGCAAAACAAAAGCAAATCATTAAAAGTAGCAAAGGTGCATTACGATGTAGGGAATGACCTTTATAAAGCGATGCTGGATAAACGGATGATCTATTCGTGCGGATACTGGGAGAATGCTTCAACATTAGATGAGGCCCAGGAAAATAAGCTCGATCTGATTTGCAGGAAATTGAAACTATCACCGGGTATGCGTATGCTCGATATTGGCTGTGGCTGGGGCGGCCTGGCCAAATATGCCGCTGAAAAATATGGCGTATCAGTAACAGGTGTAACTATATCAGAAAGCCAGGCGAAACTTGCTTCGGAAAATTGCCGTAACCTGTCTATAGAAATAAAAATACAGGACTACCGGGATGTTGACGGTAAATTTGACCGAATTGTATCAGTGGGTATGTTTGAGCACGTTGGCTATAAAAATTATAAAAAGTTCATGGCGACGGCGTTCAAGCTGCTTAAAGACGATGGTTTATTTCTGCTGCATACCATAGGAGGGAACCGGTCGGTAAAGAATGTAGATGAATGGATAGATAAGTATATATTTCCGAACGGCATGCTACCGTCTGCTGAACAAGTATGTAATTCAATCGATAATAAATTTAAAATTGAAGACTGGCATAATTTCGGCCTTCACTACCATCGAACTTTAATGTGCTGGCTGCAAAATTTTGAAAAAAACTGGCCACTGTTGAGCAAAAAATACAGCGGTGAATTTTACCGAATGTGGAAATATTATTTATGTTCATGCGCGGCCAGCTTCAGGGCACGAAAAAACAACCTCTGGCAAATTGTATTTTCGAAAGAAAATGCTGTGTGCGATTACTCATCTGAGAGATAAAATCCGAAGAAATAGTAGATTTGGTTTTTATGTAGCCTCAAAATAAGTTGAGGTTATTTTAAAATCAATAAGCACGAATGAAAATCTGGATATTAATATTTGTTGGAGGTGGTTTAGGCAGCGTTTGTCGTTTTTTAGTTAGCAGATGGATAACAGGAATTTCCGCCTCTGTTTTTCCTTACGGGACTTTTATCGTTAATATAACCGGATGCTTCCTGATCGGTTTTTTCGTTTTTTATTTTACCGATGGCCGTTTCGGAATGGCAACCGTGCCCTGGCGCCTGTTCCTGGTTACCGGGATCTGCGGTGGATACACTACTTTTTCTGCCTTCTCCTATGAAAATGTAACGCTGATTGAAAATCAGCAGATATTAACTTTCCTGGCATATACCTTTGGAAGCATAGCATTAGGCTTTCTGGCAACCTATACAGGTATTATATTGGCGAAAAATGTTTAATGAACAACTTGCCTATATAAACGTTTTTAAATGGATGATAAGATATGATCGAAATACGAAAGGCCATCTCTTCAGATCATGATGAAATCTGGGATATCATAAGAGAAGTAATTTCAACAGGGGATACTTATGTCTTTTCGCCTGATTCTTCCAAAGAAAAAATGTTAACCTTTTGGTGCAAAGGGGACAAAAACACTTATGTAGCCTTAATTAACAATAAAATTGTGGGGACGTTCTTTATTAAAAGTAATCAGCCTGATCTTGGTTCACATATTGCAAATGCGGGTTACATGACATTGCCTTCAGCCCTGGGAAAGGGAATAGGAACGGAGATGGGAATGTTTTCATTAAGGGAAGCCAAACGCCTTGGATATAAAGCGATGCAATTTAACATTGTTATTAAAAGCAATGAAAGGGCCATTGCCCTTTGGAAAAAATTAGGATTTGAAATTATAGGTGAAATTCCCGATGCCTTCAACAGTACGCAAAACGGATTAATAAATGCCTATATCATGTACCGGAAACTCTGAATTATGTTGATGATCGTAATTAAATGCACGTATAAACAAACCACGCAATATTTTCATCAGCCTGCCCTTCGGTAGATTTATATAATTTCATAGCGGCAGCATTATTCACCGAAGTACC
>DASXMZ010000594.1:0-9741 GCA_036495385.1 Mucilaginibacter sp.
CGCGCTGCTTCGGCCCGGCTTTTATGGAAAAAGATTGATAAAGAGTATCAGGACGAAATTAAAGGAATAGCCTCGGGCTTGCAGGCTAAAGGCATGAAATACGATTCGCTTGATATTACCGCCCTGAATGCCAATATCGAACTATCACAATACTATGTACCCACTTTAATGAATAAGGCAAAACCAGGCAGCGGTGATAACCGGGCTCCGGGCAATTGCAGCGCCTTTATAGCAACGGGCAGTTTTACTAAAGATCATAAAATTGTTATGGGCCATAACAACTGGACCGATTATATAGAAGGCGAGCGCTGGAACGAAATAGTGGATATTAAACCTGAAAAGGGAAATGAATTATTGATGGATTGTGCACCAGGTTTTATTCACAGCGGTGATGATTTTGTGGTGAGTAAAAGCGGAATAATGATCACCGAAACCACCATAACTCAGTTTATCGGATTTGACACAACCAAAACACCTGAATTTATGCGTGCCCGTAAAGCGGCACAATATAGCGGCAGTATCGACGATGTTGTAAAAATTATGCTCAATGACAACAATGGCGGCTACGCCAATGACTGGCTGATTGGCGATACCAAAACAAACGAGGTGGCGAAGCTTGAACTCGGGCTAAAAGATCATAAATTATGGCGGTCAAAAGACACGGCTTTTATCGGTTCAAACTTTCCGAGCGACCCTAAGTTAATTAAGGATGAAACAACATTTAAAGTAAACAATCCAAACAGTTCGGCTAATGCGCGTAAACTCCGGCTGCATAAATTAGTTGATGTTGATTACAAAGGGAAACTCGATGCAGCTAATGGCAAAACCATTGAGGGAGACACTTTCGATCAGCTTCATGGTAAAAAAACGTTGAACCGCTGTGTTATTGATGGCCATGTGGAGGAAGATCCTTTGGGCAGCAAGGAATGGAATGAGCCGGGCTTTTTCCCGATGGGTGCGGTGCAGGGAAAAGTAACTACTACAGATCTGGCCAACAAAATGCAATTGTGGGGTCATATGGGGCATCCAGGTGGTGCAGACTTTTTAGCAGCCCCTTTCTTTAAAAAACATCCTGAGTATTTTAAAACACAGGGTAAATATTTGAGGGATATGAAAGCTTATCCATGGACGTTATTTTCGGCTGATAGCAATGGTTATAGTTTACCTGCTTACAAAAAATAATTTAAGATTAGAGATTCCTGGTAATTGAATGGATATGGAAAATAACGATGACATGCTTGACAAGCCACTAAGTGATGATTTCGAAGAAAACTTACGAATGGAAAATGAGTTACTTCGTTTAAAAATGAAGGCGGAGCTGGGCGGAGAGTCGCATAGTTCGGGAAATTGCGACCCGGCAATCGAAAACGAGTTTTTAAAACATGTAATGGCCTTTGAGAATAACTATGCAAATAGTAAAAGGGTTAAAATATTTGACCTGTTGGGTCAGCCGGAATTTAAAAGTGCCAATGACCTGAACGATGAGCAAGTGAGTTCGGAACTGGAAAGGGTACTTGACCTGTTAGCTGAAAAAAACATCGACGTTAATTTTAGCGGAAGCTATAACGACCGGATAAAGTATTCTTTTATCGTGGATGAATTATTTGATCAGGAAAAAGATGATTTTACAATGGAGGGTATGATGACTTGCTTCGATTATGAAGAATTTCATCCCAATCATGGCCTGGACATAGAGAATAGGGCAAAAGAATTTTTGAACGGATGGTTCGAAAAGGATCTGAAAGAAAACAACTGGTGCCTCGATAAAACTTTTATATTACCAGACAGGACGCTCTTAAACAAAAAGGACGTATTAGATAAAATAAAAACCATTTTTGACCTGTACGGTTCTTTTACCGATTGTGATTATAAAATTATAGATATCGGTTTTCAATTAAATGAAGAGGGCGGCATTGGCCATGCAGAAGGGCTCGTTAAATACAAAGCCGCTTTAGAAAACAATGAACAGGCAGATATCCGCGGACCGTTTAAGTTATACATGTCGTCGACCTATGGCTGGTGGTCTATTTTTCATATCGTTTTCCCGGGGTTTGAATACTGAATTTTGGAGATTAGCGATTAGAGGTCAGAGAACGGAAAAACCGCCCCTTCAAATCGCTAAAAATCGTAGATCTAAAATCCTTAAACCTGCTATTTTTCATTCAACTCATCGAGATATTGCTGTGTTTCTTTTTGCGCTTCTCTTTCATTTGCCTGGCTTTTTAATGTGGGATACAACCCATAACCTATTAACAGGCCGGATAATAATCCTCCTATGTGCGCAGCATTATCGATCCCACCCGTTAAACCATACAAAAGGTTATAACCCACAAAAATTGAAGTACTGACTAAAAACGATTTTTTGAAGTCTGGAGGAAATAAACTTGTAGTCAGCAAAGCCAGGAATACCCCGTACATTCCGAATATGGCACCGGAAGCGCCCACACTGATGGTAGCCGGATGCCACCATGCACTGGCAATGCTTGCAATAATGCCCGTACAAATATAGGCCGTTGCATATTTACTTCTACCCATCAGCGGTTCTAAAAATATTCCCACAAAAAATAATCCATACATATTAAGTAAAACGTGCATTAACCCGCCGTGCAAAAACGTATTTGTTAAAAGCCTCCAGTATTCACCTTTATTAACCAGGGGTCTGTAATTGGCTCCCCATTTTAAAAGGTCCATACCATTAAATGAAATAAAGCCTAGCCCTGAACAAACCATAGCAATGAAAACAAGCAGGTTAAGATCGATGATGATGGGCGTAACATAAAAACCTTTTCTTGGCAGAAAGAACGATTTAAAGTCTTTTAATGTGGAGGATTTTTCATCGGCATCGCTCTTTTCGATACCTGCTTCACTCGCATCGTCTTTTAATGGTTTGAATAAGAGCGTAATCATGAATATTACTGCGCCGATAGCAAATGAGCCAAATATCCAAGGCAGTTTTTGCCCGTTCCTTGCTTCAAAAGGTTCATTGACGGGCGACAAGACGATAACAGGGTCATTTAAACTATCACCTTTAGCTGTTACTGCGGCAATGTAATTTTTTAGATCCTTGCTTGTACCTATTCGATCGAGATAAATAAATTTATCCAGTGGCTTCGAATTAAAATCCCGCTGACTTTCCGTTGCAAATTCTTCATATGCTGCCTGTTTTTTTTCAGGCGATAACTTGTTTCTGATTGTCTTCTCATATCTTACACCAATCCATGCGGAAGGGGCATAATGCACATTGTCGTCTCGTATAGATGCTAAGGTATCCGGAACCTGATAGGATTTTGTCGTTATAAGTATCGCACCCGTTTTTGCCGCATCTCCGTAAATAGCTACCGCCGCATTACCTTTTAAAACCGAAATGCTTTTTATCGATTTCGGGTTTATATTGGAAAGATCCCCTCCGGTAACTATTCTACCATTTAACACGATCAACGCGTTATTGCTGTTTACGTTGGAATGTGGTGACGATATTTTAAAATTATAAGTCTTGGTTGTGTGATTTTTGTCGTAAACGGGAACGGCGGCGTAGATGTACATATCAAAATCTGCGTTGTATTTTCCACTTACTTCAAATTTTGTTTTAAATCTTACCAGCTTCTTATCAACATAGAAATGGTTAGCTGAATAATATTTAGTTTTTGGCAATTCATCGATCTTGCTGATATTATTAACACGGGTTATTTCACCGGTAGCAGTTATCAGGTATGCTTGTGCAACAACGACCGGTGCTAACATACCCATCCATGCAAACATGATGTAGCCCATCAGCGGATCACCTTTTTTTGCTTTCAAATTCAACAGTTTTATACGGGGCCTTAACCATATTAATATGGGAATAAAGGTCAGAGCCATTGGCGCGAAGAAGTTTATAATATCTTCATCAACGGAAAACATATCCATTTTAATGAAAAAAAGCCAATGCAGAAATGTGTAAATACAAACGTTAGCGACAGCAAGTACTAAGAATGGTATGAATATTAATCTAAGTTTCTTTAAAAATTGGTTCATCGTGATAAGGGAATAACGAAGGTTCTGATAATATTTAGATGGCCTAATATATTATTCATAATCTGATTTTCAAAATCAAATCATTCCATCATCAGCCTTCTGATCAATTCAGCGCTTTGCTTGTTGCCTTCTTCCAGCCTGGCTTTAAAAAAGGATTGTACGTCGTTAAAATGTTTTTTATACCCTTCCATATCGCCGTAGCCAATAATTGACGACCACTCCCTCACAGCGGAGTGAAACTCCAGGTCGTCGCCACGGATAGTTTTATCGTACAGGGCGGTTTCTATTGACTCTTCGAGCAGCTCCTCATTTTTAAAAAGATATTCGGCAATGCCCAGGCGCAGGCGGAAAGGTGGTGTTTGACAGATCAGGTTATCATAGGGATTAACTTCCAAATGATACCAGGCGTCGACCATGCTTAATAAGCTTAAATGCGAATTGGGCTTTTGCTGTTCGTTTTTTTGGGAAAGCGAAAACTCTTTCATCACCCTGTCGCTAAGTAAAATGGGCTTTCGGCTTTCATGAAAAACAAAATCACGGGCCCGGTAAAGCCTTGCCCTTAATGCGCTTTCCTCCTCTTTTATCATCAGCTTAAATAATTCCGATTCGGAAACTGCATAACGTTTAACCTGCTGCCGTGCATAAGGGTTTAATATGGCTAAACCGGCATATACGTGCGCCTTGTAGCTGAATATACGCAAGGTGGTCAATATTTTTACATTATCGATGCCTCCGGTATATGATGCATTTTCCCATGGGAAAAAACCGGCTTCTTTCCAAGCTGTGCCCATGCTTTCAAAACCAACATGCGTTACGGCTTGTGTATCGGCAACAATTTTATCATGTTCGTGATAGTCAGCAATTTCAACGATGTCTGTTTTTAATAAAGAAAAAAGATCAAACATCCGTTTATAGGCATCCTTGTCCGTCCTGTGAGGAATTAATATCAGTTTTTGACCCTTAGGCTCAAATCCCGGTCCATGCATTGCGTGGAAGGTAATAATCTGCGCATCAGCAGGGAGATATTTTTCAAAGGTTTCTATCTCAGGCGTCTTAACCGAGGTTTGCCCTGCAACAATGGCTCCATATTTTGTTGATGGCCCATACTCCGCTACAACCTGGCCTAATTTATCGGCCTCAACCGAATAGATGATCAGGTCGGCAATACGCGACACGTCGTGCCCGTTATCAAGTATCTTAATACCATGAGGAGTAAGTTCGTCTTCAAGCCGGCTCCTGTTCGCCGGGAGGTCACATCCGCATACCGGGCAGCCGGCTTTGGCAAAAGCCCTGGCGTACAAACGCCCCATATCACCCAGACCAATAAAACCAATATTCATGGTGCTAATATATTGTTTAAGTTTAGATTTGAAACATAGAAGAAGTCGATGAAAATAGAAAAAAACAGGTAAACCGAACGATAATAACCTAAAGTCCGTAATAGTATTTATATTTTAAAATGTTATTGTAATTGGGTATTATTATCACAAAACTCATTGCTTATTTATCATATCTAAATGCTAATTTTACACTATAAAAAAGTACATATGCTACGGATATCCATTACAGTTTTATTCATTTTTATATGCGGGCTTTTTTCGTTTTCTTACGCACAGGACACCACAAAACCGAATCCTGAGCAAATTCAAAAACCCGTTTCAAGATATAAAAGCTATAGAACTCGTACGGCAAAAACCGATTCGGAAGCTTTGAAAGCGGGCGCTCAACAAATAGTACCCGCCGCCGCGGATACCAGCGAACCCGCCCCTGCAGAAGATAAAAGCCTTAAGGGCCAGTATCTGTTTCTTTTAACCAAGGTGTATCATTACCAGCAGCCTTTTGTATATTCCTTTTGGAAAAACACTTCGGATACTTTAAAACTGTATCGACAGGTGCAAAAGGCGGCAAATAGCAAATTGATCCTTCAAAATAAAATAATTGACAGCTTAAAAACACAGATGAGCGGAAAAGATGAAGCACTTTCTTCGAAAGTTGAAGAAATAAGCTTTTTCGGTCTGCAGATGTCATTAACCCTTTACAACATTATTGTATGGGGATTAATGATCGGTTTTGCCCTGATTGCTATTATTGTCATATCAAGTTCATCAAGTTACAGGAGCGAGGCAAAATACCGTAGTAACCTTTACAGCGACCTGGAAGATGAATTCAAAACATTCAAAACAAAAGCAAACGAACGGGAAAAGAAGCTTGCCCGCGAACTGCAAACCGAGCGTAATAAACTTGATGAGTTGATGGGCGGGGATGAGAATGACGCTGTTTAGAACATGTTTCATTTAGTGGACAATATCCTTTTTCGAATTCTTTTAAGGTGATTTTACGACCAACTCTTATATCTGTCTCCCTTTTTAAAACATGAGCTGGCGATGTGTTTTTATCGAAATAGGATTTCAATGAATTATTAAGAGCAGTTTTTTTTAGCGACTTAATTATTTTTTAGATTTATAGTCAAGTCTATCAAAATATTATCTTAGTTCTTAAAAACAAACTGCTGATATGTCTATTTTTTATTTCAAAAAATCCAACCCATTGAAGCATCAATAATGATTAATTTAATTTGATAAATTTATGAACGCTTTTTACGGCATGCAAAATTCGTGAGCGATACTTCTTCGAAAATACTGGGATTGACTAATCTTCAAATCGCCTTTATAGCTGTTATAATTGCCGCTTTGGCATTACTTTGCAGCATTTGGTATAATCGAATTTTTAAAAAAACTTATAAACTCGCGAAGCTCGAACATGAAAGCAAATTATCAAATTTTAGTGTTTACTTGGTAGATGCTTTTCGCTTATCAATTAATGATAGTAGTAAGAAATACATTTTATTCAATATCACGGTCAGTAATAAATCAACCAGTAAATATTCATTTGCCGCAAGTCTTGAAATCCAATATGTCAGAAGTGATAATTCCAGGGAACACATGCTATTTGACTATATCGACTTGGATATTAAATCCGTAATAGGTAAAAAACTGACTTTTTTCCCACGTGATATTAAATTAGACGAAAAAACGCTTGAATCTAAATGGCTCGTTTTTGAATATCCAATCAATATTTTAAAATCTTATAGAATTGAGAAATATATTGTTAAGATAAAAGACATAGAAGGAAATTACAAAAATTCGGAGGTTTTTCTTCTGAAAGATATTAAAGATGAGAATTAAAAAATTTCAGATAAAACTTTTCAAAGTCATCGGAGAAGGGGGGCTGTCGGCCCCTGGGCTCGGCGAAGGGAGATTTATTCCTATACTGATAATTGATGCTTATGACAATAAAGAAATAAATGATCTAATAACGTTACATCAAGAAAACATACCACCCGGCGATGCCACATTTTTGTGGGGAAGTCCTCTATGGAATCCAAATAAAATAATTCTAAGCGTTGAGTTTATGAAACCTATGGACGTATCGTTTGGAATAGAATTTGATTTAAAAACGCAGTTTTCAGTTATTGACGGAATAATCCAATCGAGAGGCTTTTTTCTGCAAATCGGAGTTATCGGCGATAAGCCATCATCAACGATGAAAACCGACAAAATCCTTTTAGAAGTGCCGGATATGAATTTCGACACTAAATGGAATGAACTATTATTTGAGACGCTAAAATCAAAATACAAAAAAAAACACTTACCCAAAAAGGAGGTATCAATTGCTGTACAAACACATCTTAAAGGAATGCGAGAACTCTGGAAAATAAGAAGAGATCACTAATGCCTCTTTTACCAAAAACGGCCTCCGAAAATTCGAAGGCCGCTTTTATATCGTTTATTCTAAAAAAAACTCACACTTTGATCTCAACTTCAACGCCGCTTGGCAATTCAAGTTTCATTAAAGCATCAACAGTTTTTGAGTTTGAACTGTAGCAATCTATTTTAAGCCCGTAGTGCTATAAGAAGATAGGATCTTGTCGGTTATCCCAAAAGAATAGCACTTCAATATAAGTGTTGTCTACTCTGTAAAACATTGAACAGTTTTTATGGATAAATGCTTTCCGAATGTTTTCCGTATTACTTACCCCCTGAAAAATCATGGGAAAATTGCTGATTATTTCAGCTACTTTATAGACACGTTTTCTAAACTCGTAAACTTCATTATCGCCCCATTTAGCGCGTATTTGTTCGCCTATAGATTCAAATGTGTCGTTTGCCTCATCAGAAAAAACCACGTTAAAGTGCATTACTTAACGGGAAATTTTTTCTTAAATTCTTCAAAAGTTACAAACCTGCCAGCTTCAATATCAGCCTGTCCGCGGGCAATTCCTGCTAATACGTGCGGCGGTAACTCATCTTGGTCATCTTTAACAAAAGATATTTCCAAAGCTTCAAGGAAAGCTTTCATAAACTTTTCCTGCTCATCTGTAGGGTATATAACGTAAGTTGCCATATACCAAATTTAGTCAAAAAAATTCAAACAAAAAAAGCCCCCCGTTTCCGAATGGCTTAATTATTTCGTCAACCTACCTATCGAAACTTAGGACATTCGGTAGGGTCAAACCATCTACAGCCAATATTTGAATCGCCATCGCACAGGTCACAACTCCAATATTTATCGTAAATGTCATTACGGCGAATAGAGTTTATTTCTAAAGCCATTTCTTTTTGTTTCTTTTTTAAATGCCCCTCATAAATATCTTGTAAATCAGTAGCTCTAGTCAATACACCTCTAGACACAATTATTTGTTCGCCTTTAGTATTATATTCGAATTCATGATAATATTGGTGGCCGCTTGCTAACTCTCCGTAAGTTGCTTCGACTCTATTTTTTTTATCAAATATATGAAATTGTCTAGTCGGAACTTCAAGGCCAGGCTCATTATGCAGTTCTGCAAACGGTTGTCCAATCTCATTATAGATGTATTCCTTCCCAAATAACCATTTTTCTTTGCCATCAAAATGATTAATCTCAATTAGTCTATTCTGATCATCATATACACACCTGCGAATTCTCTTTAATATTAAGCCAAATGAAATATAATCTTTTTCTTCGATTAAATATTTTTTGGTTGGATGAAAAACTCGCTTAGTGACCATATGTAACTTATTTAATCTAAAACTCTAAGGTAGTTATTGATCGCTGTCATAATTTCACCTTTCAAATAAGCGTATTGCTCAGGATATTCTACAAACTCAAAATCGGTAATATGAGACGACGAAACACTTAGCTGCTTAACTATTATTTTTTCATTGTTTAAAAATCCAGACCATAATATCGGATAGGATATATGATGTGGGCTCATAGGTATATCAGAATTTAGAAACAAAGAACTCTTTTTTCGAACATTTAGTACATCTTCAAATGTTATGTCGATTGACCACATGGGGTTCACTTTTAAGGAAATTAAATATACAACTATAATCCTACCAAAAAAGCCACTCGTTTCCGAATGGCTTTCAATATATTTCCTACTCCCCTTTAGGGGTTGGGGGCTTAAACTTTGATCTCAACTTCAACGCCGCTTGGCAATTCAAGTTTCATTAAAGCATCAACAGTTTTTGAGTTTGAACTGTAGATATCCAATAAACGCTTGTACGAGCATAATTGGAATTGCTCACGTGCTTTTTTGTTCACGTGCGGTGAACGCAAAACGGTGAAAATTTTCTTTTCAGTTGGTAAGGGAAGTGGTCCGCTTACTACAGCGCCTGTCGGCTTTACTGTTTTTACGATCTTTTCAGCTGATTTATCAACCAGGTTGTAATCGTACGATTT
>DASXMZ010000595.1:0-3743 GCA_036495385.1 Mucilaginibacter sp.
ATGTTCTTCCATTTATCCCCATTTGCATTGTTGCTTATTTGATAGCAAATTAAGCCCGCGGTGCCTGTTTCTAAAAATTTTAAGTTGTCGGTAATCATTTTTGTGGTCGGCATCCTGAACGCTGGGTGTTTTTTCCGCAAGGCAATTGATCCTTTATAATAATCAAACACGGCTTTGTATTTTGTTTTTCGGCTCCAGTCTATCTGGTTAATAGAATCGGGCGATTTAAAGGAATTTGCTACCCCCTGTTTGGTACGCAATAATTCGGCCCCGGAATGCAGAAATGACACGCCCTGTGAAGTAAGCACTATTGCGGCGCTTAATTTGTCCATTTTTATCAAATCCTCTTCCGAAGCTGTTGGGTTTGAAATTTTAAGCCGGTCGAACAAGGTATTATCATCATGGCAGGACACATAAGTTATGGTTTGAAAAGGCTCGGCCGCCCATGGCGCTTTTGAATAATTTACCAATTTGTAATTGATCTGCGGATTTGGGGTAGAAGCTACAATCCCGAATTTCACGCTTTCTGCCTTATTAGTGGCGCCACTTGCAAAGCCTTTCTCTTTTAAGTTGCTCCATCCCCCTTTTATGCCATCTCGTATGTCATCGCTAAAAGCAGCTATTTCATTCAGTTTTGAAATATTTATTTTTACAGCTCTCTTGTCCTCCGGGAATGAGCTATTCCCGGCCGTCCAGCCTTCGCCATAAATAAAAATGGTGGGGTCAATTTTGTGTAACGTATCACTGATCTGGTTCATGGTTTCAATATCATGCGTTCCCATCAAGTCAAACCTGAAACCATCCAAGTGATATTCCTTCGCCCAATATACCACCGATTCAATCATAAACTTACGCACCATTGCCCTTTCAGACGCCACTTCATTTCCGCATCCCGTGCCATTTGAATAAGAACCATCGGCGTTAAAACGATAAAAATAACCCGGTGCAAACTGATTAAAACCTGAGCCTTTGGTATCAGCAGTATGGTTATAAACAACATCAAGGATAACCCGTAGTCCATTTTTATGAAGCGCCTGCACCATTTCTTTAAATTCCTTTATCCGTACGTTACCGTCATAGGGGTTTGTTGAATAACTGCCCTCGGGCACATTGTAGTTTAAAGGGTCATATCCCCAATTGTATTGATTAGCTTCCGGCTTTGTTTCGTCGACGGAGCTAAAATCAAAACTGGGTAACAGGTGTACATGGGTAATACCCAATTCTTTAATATGATCAATCCCGGTAGCCTCGCCATCAGGACTCTTAGTGCCGGTTTCGGTCAACCCTAAAAATTTCCCTTTATGCTGAATGCCTGAGTTTGGGCTTATTGAAATATCGCGGACATGTAATTCGTAAAGTACAATGTCTGTAAAGTTTTTCTGAGCTGGTTTTTTATCGTTTTGCCAGTTTTCGGGATTTGTTGAATTGAGATCGACTACCATGCCACGCGCACCGTTTATCCCAACCGCTTTTGCATAAATATCAGGCTTTTCCAGCAGCCACATCCCATCCTGTAAAATCTGGAACGTGTAGTATTTGTCTTTAAGATCTTTGCTGATCACCGTTTGCCAGGTTCCCTGGTCACTCTTTTCCAAATTAGTGGTGCTTATCGCCTCGCCGCCATCTCCGGCTTCATATAATCGTAGCTTAACTTCGGTTGCTTTCGGCGCCCATACCTTAAAAACAGTTTTTCCTGGTGAGTAATAAACACCGAGATCCTTGCCTGTATAAATTGGATAGTCATCAAAGGACTGGGCTTTTCTGGCAGGCTTAAGCGAAGTAAGCATGGTTATACAAACAATGGTTAATAAAAATGTCAGGTATTTCATTGAGGATTATAATTGTTGTTATAGACCATACAAAACGGTAAACCCTGGTTTCAAATATAGGCAAATAGTGTATTCAAGCTGCCCTATATCAATTTCTCCATTTAAATGCTTTTTCATCAATAGCCCGCATGGTGCAAAGTATGCCATTTAAATGATCGTATTCATGTTGCAGCAATTCTGAAAGTGCATCTTTCATTTGCCATTCCTGCGGTTGCCAATGTTGGTCGAGATACTTTATAGTTAAAGACTTATGCCTTTTCACCTTCACCAACAAATTTGGCAAACTCATGCAATCGTCCGATAATTCAAAGGTCTCACCACTTAATTCAGTAAGCTCTGGATTTATAAAAATAACCGGCTTATCAATATTCATATAAATAAGCCTTTTCATAATCCCTAGTTGCGGCGCAGCAATTGCACGTCCGAAATTGTACTTTTCCCTGATTTCTTTTATCACATTATGCATGTCGGCAACCCAGCCTTCAATCAGCGGCAATTCTGTTTTTAAAACCGGCTCGCAGTTTTCATACAAACGCGGGTCGCCAAGTAAAAGAAGATCGTTAAGGGTTTTCATTTAATATTTACCGCAAGGAGATTTACCTTGTAATATTAAAGAAATAATTTGCATACAGGAGACACAAAGTAGAGACGCGATGCATCGCGTCTCTACGATTTTGCAAAAAAAGGCAAAAAAAAACAGGGTCTCCTACCTGAAAAACCCTGCCTGGTGAGCTACTGTCTAAAACACAAAATTATGTGTTCCCACCAAATATTTTGATTTATAATTGGATCTATTTATTAGCTCAGAACAAAAGTAAAGCATAGTTTTAACTCCAGGTTATACAAATCGGTACAAGATGATACAACATCGTTCAACTTTGAGCCATAACATTGTTTGAATTTGTTCGCTTAAAAATCGAAAGGAAATGAATAATTTCACTTTTAATATTGAATAATTTCACTTATATTTGTTTATAAACAATATTATGTTCGAAAATACAGCCACTGATTTAAAGGGAAAAAGCCGGTTTCGCTCAAAATTTAAAGGCCTTTCAATTGAAAATGATGCCCAGATCTTTTCGCAGGCAAAGGCTGGATTATCTTCAGCAATATTTTATGAATTTGCCCGGCTCATTAAAATGCCTGATAAAACGCTGGCGAACCTGCTACATCTTTCCCCTCGTACCATCAGCAATTATCATGAAAAACATAAATCGTTCGAACCTGTCCAAAGCGAGCATTTGTTGAAACTAATTGCATTATATGATAAAGGCGAGGATATTTTTGGCAACATTGATGAGTTTAGTTACTGGCTGAATAAACCATTTTGGGATTCAGAGGAAAAGCCTGTTGATTGGCTGATCACGCCCGGCGGCGTCGATCTTGTAATGCTCGAAATAGACCGTTTAGCTTATGGGTACCCCGCCTGATTATGTTGGTTTATAGGATAACCCATAAAAAATATACTGATTATCTATTCGCTCCAGGTTTTAGCGGGAGATGGAATGGAGCAGGGCGAAAAGTGCTTTATTGTGCCGAGTCAATCCCAGTGGCTTTTCTAGAAAGTATGATAAGGCGGCAAGGCGCGGGGTTTAATGGTGACTATAATATTGTTATAATTGAAATTCCGGATAATTTAGAAATTCAAACCGTATCATTAGATGATCTGAAAGAAGGCTGGCGAAATTTCAGGGACTATTCTATGTGCCAGCTAATCGGAAATTCCTGGTTTGATGGATTTGATAAGCCGGTATTAAAAGTTCCTTCGGCTGTCCTTGTTCAATGTAATAACTATGTTATTAATGCTGCACATAATAGCTATAAAGACGTTAGGGTGGTTGAAGTTACCGAGCTGATGCCAGACGCAAGGATCGACGAACTATTAAAGAGCTATAAAGGATAAATTCGTTTATA
>DASXMZ010000596.1:0-14341 GCA_036495385.1 Mucilaginibacter sp.
TGCCTTAGTTCCTAATAGATCGGTACTGACTAGTTTTGCCAGCGTATTTGAAGGAACATTATACTGTTGTTCAATTTTAAACTCGACTATCGTGCGTCCGTCGGGCAAAAGTTTCATATTTGAAACCCTGCCTATGGGAAATCCGTTTACGAGTACAGGTTTTGATACCGACAAGCCATCAACGCTCTTATAAATAGCGTAGAATTTATTTGAGCTTGAAAAAATATCGTTTCCCCTTAAAAAACTATATCCTAAAATAAGTATGGTAATTGCAATAGCGGTGAGCGCCCCTATTTTGGTTTCGTTTGAGATTTTCATAGACAATAGATATTGAGATGTGAGATAATAGATTTGAGATATGAGATTTGGAAGATGATACTTGAAATAAAACTTCAAAAACTAGTCTTTTATCTCAAATCTCATATCTTTCATTCACGGTGATATTGATTCTACTTCGTTTTTATAACTCTGCAATGCCCTGACTATAGAAGCAACAATTTCGTTCTGGCCTTCTTCTGAATTTAAATAAGCCTCATCATCCGGGTTATTAATATAACCAGTTTCAACCAGTACTGCCGGCATTGCGCTGTGACACAATACCAACACACCCTGTTCCCTTATTCCCTCACTATGTCTGCCATCAGTTTCAACAAATTCGTTGTTGATTAACTCGGCAAGGTGTATACTTTGCTTGCGATATTTACGCTTATATTCATTCATCAAAATCAATGACTGCGGGTCATTTGGGTCTGGGTTCACATTCAACTCAGAATCCTCTTCGATAAGGTTCTCTTTAATAGCTTTTTCTTCTTCCTTGGAGCGGTGAAAACCATATACCAAAATTAAAACCCCCTTACCCGAGCGGTCCGGAACCTCAACAGTTCTGTAAACCGGTTTATGATGTTTATGTCCAACTACTTCTCGTATATGCCTGTCGGCCAATGAATTACAATGCAATGAAATAAATAAATCACCTTTGTTTTCATTTGCAATATCTGCACGTTTTTGCCAGGCAACGTCCTCGTCCGAAGTACGTGTCATAACAACCTTTACACCGGACATATCTTTTTCTATTGCCTTTTGCAATTTAAGCGCTATTGCCAGCGTTACATTTCTTTCTTTAGAATAGGAACCGGATGCACCAAGAGAAAAATGACCTTCACCTGAATGCGGACCTCCATGACCCGCGTCAACAACAATGGTTTTAATTTTATAGCCATTGCTGGTAATAGTGTCTTTTTTAAAAGGGGAGTTGATTGCAAACAAAAAAAACGGGGGGGACGTAAGTAATATCGTTAAACCACAAATCAATCTTTTCAATGCCTTATTTTTCATTATTTTTGAACGCTGTTAAATATATCTGCAAAAATACTATTCATATTTAATTTTGAAATTCATAAGTCTTTTTTTTCTGCTTGCAATTATTTTAATGGTACCTGTGATCGCCGCATCACACTATAGTGGCTATAAATATAGGCCAAAAGCTGATACCATTATCAAACTGGATACTATTAAAGACCGGAAACTTATTAAAGGTAAAAAATCCGCGGCAAATTCCCGAACAAAAAATGGAAATACTCAAAAGGATACTACGAAAAAAGCGGCCGGAGGGTTACAGTCGCAGGTAACTTCTCATGCTGAAGACTCAACAATTGTCGACCAGGCGCATCAAATAACTTATCTGTATGGTAATGCACGCGTTAAATATGAGGATTTTGAGTTGGATGCCGATTATATCAGGCTCGACCAAAAAAATCATTTATTATTTGCAAAAGGCAGCAAAGATCCGCTTACAAAACGATATGTAGGCCGACCTATTTCCAAACAGGGGAAGGATAAACCTGTTGAATCCGACTCATTGCTCTTCGATTACAAAACTAAAAAAGGTAAGCTATGGAATCCTTTATCTGATCAGGACAATAATTTTCTATCGGGGGGACAGGCTAAGAGGCTAAATGAAACTGAAATAGCCTACAGTAATGTGCTCTATAGTACGTGCGATCTACCATATCCTGACACACATTTCGGAATAGTGATCACTAAAGGTATAGCCGAAAAAAACAGGATAGTTTCGGGGCCGGCCTATCTTGAGGTAGAAGGTATACCGCTTCCCCTTGCTATACCTTTTGGATTTTTTCCGAAACCCGACACCCGAACATCAGGCGTAATTCTGCCCACTTTTGGCGAAGACCAAAAACTTGGGTTTTATCTCCGCAATTTCGGATACTATATTGGGGTTAACGATTATCTGGACCTTACCACCATGGGTACGCTTTATTCAAAAGGATCATATGAATTAAATGAAACGATTCATTATTTAAAACGCTATAAATATGGCGGCACCGTTTCGTTAAGCTACGGTTCACATAATTACGGGCTACCCGGTGACCCGCCGGCGAAAGATTTTAATATTATGTGGTCGCATAGTCAGGATCCAAATGCACATCCGGGCAGTACCTTGAGCGCATCCGTAAACGCCGGTACGCAAACTTTTTATTCAAATAACCCCGCATCGGTAAATTATAATCCACAGGCGCTGATATCGAACACGCTCAGATCGACCGTCAATTACAGTAAAACATGGGTCGGAACTCCGTTCAATCTAAGTGTCGGGCTTTCACATAGCCAGGATCTTACCAATAAAACGGTTTCATTGCAGTTGCCCACAATGAATTTTTCAATGGCATCTCTTAGCCCTTTTGATTCGAAAGACAGGTTAGGTGAACAAAAATGGTATCAAAAAATAACGATCAGCTATAACGTAAACGCTTCGAACGAACTTGATAATGTACCCGAGGCAGAATTATTTAAAGGAAATACATTCAGTAAAAGTCTGCAATTCCATGCAATACATCAAATACCCATCAGCTTGAGCTTAAACGTCCTCAAATATTTTCAATGGGGTATGAACGTTAATTACACCGAGCACTGGTATTTACAATCTATACAGAAAAACTTTGAAAGAGATAATTTGGCCAGCAATGCCAATCCCAACGTTCCTGTAATATATACCATAAGCGGGTTTAAAAGAGCAGGCATGTACACGCTAAGTACCAGTCTTTCAACCAAAGTTTATAATACTTTACTTTTCAAAAAGGGGAACATAGTAGGGATCAGGCACGTGATGACGCCTTCGCTCAGCTTTAACTACAATCCCGATTTTTCGGATCCCAGCTATGGATATTACAAAACTGTCGTGAGTAACGCTACTGTTCCTTATCCTTATTCAAGTCAAACGTATTCTATTTTTGAGGACGGGTTCCCTTCGGCGGGAAAACAGGCTGGTATAGGATTAAGTCTCGATAATACAATTGAGATGAAGTTAAAGCCAAAAACCACCGACACCACCGGCAAGGCCCGGATAATTCCTATACTTCAAGGTTTCACGTTTTCAACATTTTACAACTTTGCACAGGATTCGCTAAGACTGTCTCCCATAGCATTTTCTGCTCACTCAGCCGTATTCAATCAAAAAGTAAACTTAAGCTTTAATGGGTCATTAAACCCTTATGTTACCCAGGTGCTCGATTCTATTTCAGCTGGCCAGATACACCGTTATGCAAGAGAAATTAATCGCTATACATTCCAGAACGGCAAATTTCCGACGCTTACCTCATTCGGATTCTCCGTTAGCGGCAGTTTAAATTCGACGACGTTTAATCCGAAGGCGCCCGTTCAGCAGCCTGGTTTACAAAATCTTAGTCCTCAACAGAGCCAGCGTTTAGCGCTCATCAATAGCGACCCGAGCGCCTACATTGATTTTAATGTCCCATGGAACCTTTCATTCAATTATAGTTTTAGCTACAGTAACCAGGTTATCAGCACCAGCACCAGTAATACCATTATGATAAGCGGGGATGTTAAGCTTACCGACAAATGGAAAGTACAATACAGCACTAGTTATGATTTAAGGGCATTGAAGCTTAGCGGCGTGCCTCAATTTTCAATATACAGGGATTTGCATTGCTGGGACCTCAACATACAGTGGTCGCCTTTTGGTTACTATAAATCATATAATGTTACTTTGAGGGTAAAGGCAACCATTTTACAAGACCTGAAACTTAGCAAGAGGAGCGATTACACCAATAATGCATCATTTAACCAGTACTAATGTTAGCAGAAATAATTACTATAGGGGACGAGATTCTGATAGGCCAAATTGTTGATACCAATTCGGCGTGGATGGCAGAAAAATTGAATAATATCGGTATCCGTGTAAAGCAAATCTCTTCTGTATCTGATGATCGCCAGCATATTTTAACGGCCCTCGCCGAAGCACGTAGCAGGGCTGATATTATCTTGATAACGGGTGGACTTGGCCCTACTAAGGACGATATTACAAAAAAAACCATTGCCGAATACTTTGGGGTAAAATTGGTTGAAAACAAGGATGCCCTTAACAATGTGACTAACATTTTTGCGCGGTTTAACCGGCCATTGCTCGAAGTTAACATACAACAGGCGCTGGTACCTGAAAATTGTGAGGTTATTTTGAACAAAAACGGAACAGCACCTGGAATGTGGTTTAACTTAGAAGGAAAAATATACGTTTCCATGCCTGGTGTGCCTCACGAGATGATGTATATGATGGAGGATGACGTAGTACCTAAACTTAAATCGTCACTAAAACTTCCGGTAATTATTCACAAAACACTTTTAACAGTTGGCGAAGGCGAGTCATTTTTGGCAGAAAGGATTGCCGACATAGAGAACTCGCTTCCACCGCATATTAAGCTGGCGTATTTACCGAAGCTCGGCCAGGTTAGGTTAAGACTTAGCGGTTATGGAGAAAATGAAGCAGGTTTGAAAAATGAAGTAGATGACTTTGCATCTAAAATAATTGGCCGCATAGGTAATGTTATAGCGGCGGAAGAAGACATTGCCATAGAAAAAGTTATATTAAATTTTATGGAAAAGAGGGGCTTAACATTATCGGTTGCCGAAAGTTGCACCGGAGGTTATATTTCCCATCTTCTAACACAGCACCCCGGTTCGTCGAAGGTTTTTTTTGGAGGCGCTGTGACCTATTCCAATGAACTTAAAGAGAGCATTTTAGGCGTTAAAAACGAGACCATTGAGCAATACGGCGCAGTAAGTAAAGAATCGGTTATGGAGATGGTTGATGGAGCTTTGCTGCATTTTAAGTCGGATTATGCAATAGCAGTTACCGGCATAGCCGGCCCTGATGGTGGTACGCCAGAAAAACCGGTGGGCACAGTTTGGATTGCGATCGCTTCGGTTGACGAAAAAATCGTAAAAAAACTAACTTTTGGAAATAAACGTAAACAGAACATAGAACGGGCGACAATTTCTGCCTTTAATTTGCTGAATATTTTACTCCGCGAAGAGGAAAATAACAACAAAATCAGCTAAGTTTGCGATAAATTATACGATAAATTATAAATACTGTCTAATGGCCAAATTCAAACTTTTATTGCCTAAAATGGGGGAAAGTGTTGCGGAAGCAACTATAATCAAGTGGACAAAAAATCCGGGGGATTATATTGAAGCTGATGAAACAGTAATGGAAATTGCCACCGACAAAGTTGATTCCGACGTTCCATCTCCGGTTTCAGGAACGTTAATTGAAAAGCTTTTTAATGATAACGACATCGTACAAGTAGGTGCTGTTATCGCAATTATCGAAACTGACGAGCCTGAAAAAGATGAAGAACATAACATTGCCACGGACTACCATAGTATAGTTGATGCACTTCCGGTAAACGAAGAATCGAATTTAATTAGCGAAATTCAACAACCTTTGACAGATGCATATCATCGCAATCCTGTGGTGGAAGAAGAAACGGAACAGCCTGTTTTTGAACAACATGTAGTATTTGCAGAACCGGTTCCGTTTACGGAACAATTAGACTCAAAAAGTGAGGCTAAAGTTGATGATTCTTTAAAGAATACTTTAAGATTTTATTCACCTTTAGTCAGGAATATTGCAATGCAGGAGGGGATAAGCAATGCTGAATTAGATCAAATCCCGGGCACCGGCGCCGATGGTCGTTTAACTAAGGATGATTTATTAAATTATATACAAAATAGATATCAGCCTGCTTCGGCAAAAGATACTAAAGAACAGGTAGTAAATGCGCCTGCTAAAGAGGCTTCAGGGCAATCGTCCCCTCAATTAAATTTTGAAGCCGCGAATCAAACAACACAACCCGTTGCCGAAAAAAGCAAGCCAGAGCCAACTGCCCAACGACCAGGTGAAGGTAAAAATGCGAGTGATACGATTGTGTCTCCCGGCGATGAAATTATTGAAATGGACAGGATGCGCCGTTTAATTGCCGATCACATGGTAATGAGCAAGCATACATCCCCACATGTAACTTCGTTTGTTGAGGCTGATGTAACTAACCTGGTTTTATGGCGCGAAAATAAAAAGGGCGGTTTCGAAAAAAGGGAAGGTGAAAAAATAACATTTACACCAATCTTTATAGAAGCAGTTGTACGGGCCATCAAAGACATGCCGATGATCAATGTTTCTGTAAATGGCACGCAGATAATTAAAAAGAAAGATATTAACATAAGCATGGCAACTGCTTTACCAAGCGGAAACCTAATAGTGCCCGTTATTAAAAAAGCCGATGAGTTAAATCTTGTTGGTCTTACAAAAGCGGTTAACGATCTGGCAGGCAGGGCTCGTAACAATAAGCTTAAACCCGACGACGTGCAAGGCGGCACATTTACTATTACCAACGTTGGCTCGTTTGGCAATGTTATGGGTACTCCCATTATAAACCAGCCTCAGGTAGCCATTTTAGCGGTTGGTGCGATAAAGAAGAAGCCCGCCGTAATTGAAACACCGCAGGGCGATATGATTGGTATAAGACATATGATGTTCCTGTCCTTGTCCTACGATCACCGTGTGGTTGATGGTGCGCTGGGAGGCTCGTTTGTAAGACGCGTTGCCGACTACCTGGAAAATTGGGATACCACAAGAGAAATTTAACGCCTTTTTCGGTGTTCTGTGTCTTTGTACGAACTTGTTTCAAGATGTACGGGCTATGGACTTGTTTGATGTTCTGTTACTTCCGTAATTTGAATATCAAAACCGGCAACCAATGGAAACCTTTGTTAAAATAGCACGCATGTCCTATGGCATTATGATAGCGGCTTTGGGAGTTCAGCAAATTTTTTATTCAGATTTTCGCCCAGTAATTTTGCCTCCATGGCCGGCTTCGTTTCCAGGACATGCCTTTTTTCTTTATTTTCTGAGTGCAATTCTTATTATAGGGGGATTAGCAATTGTTTTTGACAAAAAAGCGAGAATGGTGTCGCTCATTTTAGGTGGAGTATTTCTGTTACTGATAGTTTTCTGCCAACTTCCGTACGAAATTCTAGCTGACCCCAACAACAAAAATCTGGGCTCATGGACCGCGGCGATGAAAGAATTAGTATTTGCCGGAGGCGCATTTGTTGTTGCAGGCTCTTTTCCGGAAGAAGAGAAGTATTCAAAAAAAGAGTTTTTAATGAGTTTATTGGAAAAGTTTATCCCGCTGGGCAGCATTTTCTTTTGCGCTACTATTATTTGCTTTGGTATCGACCATTTCTTATACGCTGAAGGCATATCAACGCTTGTTCCCAACTGGATTCCAGGGCATGTTTTCTGGACCTACTTCGCAGGTGCTGCCCTGGTGAGTTCAGGTATAGCCATCATTTGGAGAATCCAATTGAAAATAAGCGCATTTTTACTAGCGTTGATGATTTTTTTATGGCTTATTATTCTCCATATTCCAAGGGCAATCGACGATCCTTATTCCCTTAAAGGAAATGAAGTATCAAGCGTATTTGAAGCTTTCGGATTTAGCGGCGTTGCATACCTTATAGCCGTCGGATATAACAAAAGAGAAGCTGTTAAGCCTGCATTTCCGGGGAAAATTGAACTTGTTGATTAAATTTCCTGGTCATTGTCTCATAAATAATTTTCATCCAAATAAGTACGCAGGGTAATGCCTTTAACTTATAGGGCAATACGTAATGTACTCTGATGTACTTTGGAAAAAGATCTGAAGGGGACAGGCTGGTCAGGACCAGGGCAAAAACAAATAAGCTTATCTCAAATGTAGTAACCGGTCGTTCAAGGTTCATAAACCATATGCCTACTCCTGCAAAAGCTATAATATAAGTGGGCGATTCGGACGAGCTGCTAAATATAATTACAAATATTAAGGTAGAAGCCAGCAGCAATAACTGGTAAGGTATAACCCGAAAATATTTTGGTTTTAAATACCAGGTAGCAAAAAGCAAAATACCGGGTATTATGACGGTTATATTTGACAATTGCCGGTAAGAAAAAATATTCCTGATCAATCCCATTGCGGAAATATCCTGCAGGCTGGGCCCAATATTACTTTGATTTTTTGTTAAAAGGTCTCCATACCAATCGTGATAAGTTTTAATAATGTAGGACGGCGAAGATATGAGCATCGGCAATAAAAACAACACAACCGACCAAAACAGCAAGCTTAAAATAAACTTCAGCTTATTATCAGAAAGAAAAAAGAAGGCCAAACCAACAATTCCGTAGAGTTTTATAAATGTGCCGATACAAATCATCAATGCCGCCCAGAAATCCTTTCTATCGCTAATAAATACAAAGCTCAAAATAATCAATGCGCCGATAAGAGGATTGATCTCTACATTTGAAGATGACGTCATCAATTCGTGCGCACAAATGAGCAGGATAACAACATAATGATTTTCTTTTAATGGCAACAGCTTTATGGCTATATACAATACCCAGGCATTAAACATTACCCAGAGTATTACGCCCAAACCATCCGGCAATATGGCAAATGGCGCCATTAAAATTGCAAATACCGGACCGTAATGATACAAGTCTAAAAAATGCTGCGACTGCGGCCCAAACGGCGTTAACTGGTGGACGGTATTAAGGAAGCCCCATTTATATACAAAATAATTGTTATGAATATGATTTACAATTACGCTCTTAACTACCGCAAATAAGCTAAGACCAAAATATAAAGTAAATACAAAAGGCTTGTTGTATACAAGTTTCGCGAGTTTTGACATCAGCTATCAGGTGTGGCTGCAAATATACTAAAGCGCTCAATTAACGCAGTAAAATCTAAATTAAAGCTGTTAGCTAACCGGTAATTCAATTGTAAACTCAGACCCTTCTCCCTCTTTACTGTTAACCTTTATCGTCCCGCTATGTCGTTTTACCACGGTGTCATAGCTAAGTGACAAGCCCAAACCCGTACCTGCGCCCGCTGGCTTGGTGGTGAAAAACGGCTGCATTATCTTGTCTTTAATATTTTCGGATATCCCATTACCGTTATCCTTTACTTTTATTATAGCCATTCCTTTTTCGACTGAAGTAGTTACTTCGACAACCGGTTTATATTGACCGTTCTCCGTTTTCTGTCTTTGTTGCACAGCATAAAAAGCATTTGTAAACAAATTGAGTAGTACGCGTCCAATATCCTGCGGGACTATGTTAATAGCATGTATATTTTTATCAAGATGGGTTACCATTTCTGCATTAAAGCTTTTATCTTTTGCCCTGAGGCCATGATAGGCTAAACGGAGGTATTCGTCGGCAAGCTTATTAATATCGATTGGCTCTTTGGTGTCGCTGCTGGCCCGGCTGTGCTGCAGCATCCCTTTTACAATACCGTCGGCCCGTTGCCCGTGATGGCGGATCTTTTCAAGATTTTGCCTGATATTAGCGGCAATAGCAACAGCGTCTTCCTTATCGCCATTTTGGAGGTCGGTTTCCATTTCGTCAAGTAACTCCATGTTAACTTCCGAAAAATTATTTACAAAGTTGAGCGGGTTTTGTATCTCGTGGGCTATGCCGGCAGTAAGTTCACCTAATGACGCCATTTTTTCGGATTGGATAAGCTGCTGCTGGGTTACTTTAAGCTCATCAAGCGTTTTTTGTATTTTAATTTTCGCCTTTTTATTTTGCCGGTTGTTGCGCCAGAAAACAATTGCCAAAAATAACAACACTACCAGCCCTGCAAGCAGCGCGTAACTGCGCACTTTCTCCTGGTAAAGGTTTTGGGCTGTTTCAATATCAAGTTTGCGCTGTTTTTCGTCAAACTCCATCGACAGCAATTGCTTTACCCTGTCCTGGCTGTACAGGCTGTCTTTTGCTGTTGTTGTTAATTTATAATATTTGTAGGCTTGGGGTAAATTATGGTCCTCCTCATAATAATGGTAAAGCACCTGGCCGGCGTTTAAAACATCCTGCTCATATTTACCGGCATGTGCTGTTTCTAATGCTTGAGTGGCATAGTACTCCGCCGAATCCTGCTGTTTATTATTATGGTATAGTTTGGCCGTGCTAAGATACGAGATGCTCAGCGTCTCAGGATCATCAACCGATTTTGCGGCCGTAATTGCTTCATGTAAATGTTTAAGCGCTACTGCTTTATGCCCCCTGGCAATTTCTACTTCACCCAGATCGCGCTCAATAGCATCTATTAAATTTGTAAATGAATTTCTCCTTGCGTCAATGTTGCAAAGCCGGAGGTAACGCTCGGCTAAATCAATTTTACCGGTATAAAGATAGCATTCGCCAAAATTTATATACAGAATATCCTTTGCGCGCCTTTCTTGAAGTGTTTTTAATTTGTGTGTTAAGATATACGGTTCCCATAATCTGTCGGCCATTTGTAAATAGCGGAGCGCGTTTTTATAGTCGGCTTCCTGCACATAAGTAGCGCCTATGTTGTCGTAAATAAGTTCCTCACCGGGAATGTTATTAAGGGTTTCGTGAATCCTCAACGCTTTAAGATAAAACTGTATTCCTTTTACATAATCGCCCATGGTGGCGTAGGCATTTGCCATGTTATTAAGCATTCTTGCCTCCATTAAAGGCTGTTTATATTTTACCGCCAGCTCATATGCCTGTTGTGAAAATATTATACATGAATCAGGATTTGAGATAAAATAATCATAACCCAGCATTCGTAATATATTTAGCTTATCTGTGTCGGCAGTTGCTTTGCTTAGGGCAAGCCTTAACGTATCAATTTGTTTCGGCTGGGCATAAGCTATGCTTGCCGAAAAAAAAAGCAAAAGTATTATGTAAGGTTTCCGCATAAGATTTATAAGCTGACAGGCAATATAATAATAAATATAGAATATTCATTTTCAACACTTTCAATACTTATGTTTCCGCCATGCCCCTTCACAACAATATCGTAACTTAATGACAATCCAAGGCCCGTTCCTTCGCCTGTAGGCTTAGTAGTAAAAAATGGCTGCATGATTTTATCTTTAATTGAGTCAGGTATTCCAATTCCGTTATCCTTGATTTCAATGGTTATTAGGCCGTTGTCTGATGATGTGATTACCGTTACTTCTGGCTCATAATCAGCGCCAGCCGATTTCTGTTTTTGGGTTACGGCATAAAAAGCATTATTGAACAGGTTAAGCAATACCCTTCCAATATCCTGCTGCGATATATTTACTTTGGGTAGTTTCTCGTCAAAATGGGTTACCAATTTGGCGTGGAAGTCTTTGTCCTTCGCCTGCAGGCCGTGGTAGGATAGTTTCATGAACTCACCAGAAAGCAGGTTCAAATTAGTAAGCTGTTTTTCGCCTGTGCTGATACGGCTGTGTTCCAGCATACCTTTTACAATAAAATCGGCCCGCTTTCCATGATGAAGTATCTTCCTGCCATTTCCTTTGATAACGGTAGCGATAGTTAAAGCCTCATCTACCTGACCTGATTCTATTTTTTCTTCGAGTTCTAAAATCATCTCGTCATTTACTTCCGAAAAATTATTCACAAAATTTAACGGGTTTTGTATCTCGTGCGCTATGCCCGCTGTAAGTTCACCAAGTGCTGCCATCCTTTCGCGATGCATTAACTGAGATTGGGTAGTTTTTAATTCTTCAAGCGTTTTTTCAAGAATGATTTTTTGGTTATCAATTAGTTCTTTTTGTGTTTGAAGTAATTTGTAGTCTTTTTGTTTACTCCGGTATGAAAAAAGGAAATAAATAATAAATCCAAATAACAGTCCAATAATCATTATACCTGCAAAAAGAGACATGACTATGTCATTGGACAACATCAGCAAATAATTAATCATTTTTGGATGACAGTTTTATTAATGGGAAAATTATTTAATAGAATAGAAATTGTATAGCCTATATAAAGAAAGCCGCTGAACAATAGAAGTATTTGGTAAACTATATTCGGCGGATTTTTTAACCGGTAAATTAAATCATGAATTCCGTAAAAAAGAACCTGGTTTGAATAATACAATAAAACCACACTGTTAAACCAAAACACACTTTCCTTAAAAATATTTTCATAGACTGGTTTTTCCCTAATGTCAATAAAAAGTTTCAAAGATGCAGCAACAAGTAATATGCCTTCTACTTCTATCATATTGTTGTTAGCGGCTTGCAACGAAAAAAACAAAATATTCAAAATCTCCAAAACCATTAAACAAACAACACTGCCAAATAATATCCTGGTCCATAATTTACTCTTGAAAAACAAACTGTAAATCATTGCATATATAGAATATTCGATCGGCGTAAGTATGATGTATATTATACTGTTGGGATGGTGTTTAAGAGAAAAATACTTTGCAATCAACTCACTTACCAGCGTAATTATTATTAGCATGCACAGCCATTTAAAAGTTCGCGTTACCTTTTTAAAGTATAGCAAACTAATACTTGCCGCAACAATCAAAATGCCATAGTAAAACGCAGCATAAAAATCTTTAAACATTTATATATTACTCTATTATTGACATGGCGGGCATGGACTAGCTTTATCATAAATTGAAGCAGGTGCCAGAAATTCATCATTAAAACCTCCATCGTCACCATCTTCCATAGGGCGATTGCCTTTTAAACCTTCTGCTATCATATGTATTTGTGCACCGTCATGACCTAAAAAAATACCTAAATAGTCTGCCCGGGATCCATTGATTTTGCTGTGATTTTGGAAAACAATTTCCTCGATATGACTTGTCGTAAAACTAAACCCAAAACGACGGGGGGATCCGGTTGGATTAAAATTTGTTTGAAAAGCGCTCATTCCATTAATTGCCACGTTGGCTTGAATCTGACCAAATACATTAGAAAAAATTGGCCCCTGAGGATTTCCGGGAGACTGTCCATCATGTAACGGAAACGCTACGATATGAGTTTTGCCATTAGTAAACGCAAATTCAAAAGCAATCTGTTCAGGTCTGCTTGCGACAATTTGTTCTATTGCATCATTAGAAAAAAATAACCCGCCATCAAAATCTCTCCAGGGTCCCATTTGGTGATATCGATCTATTAATTGATGGGCTTCACCTGCACTTATAGCCTGGCTGTGAAAAAAATGAATACCAGCCTTCTTAATTTCTCCCGCCTCAGCTAACTTTAATGGTTTATAGCCTATCAAAAATACAAAACCAATAAGTATTAAAACAGTGATTTTTACGAAGGTTGTTTTTGTTTTCATGATCTATACTTTAGTATGTTAGAAATAGTTAGGTTTTGGACGAAAATAAAACGATAGCTTGGCTAGTGAGCGCATTATAACTTAAATTCATTTAATATAAGTTGTATTATTCATAAAATAGGTGGTTGTTTATGACTGTACTAATAGAAAATTATAAAAACATAATATTATCAAATCAAAAAAACAACCATCAGTAATTACCTCAATTGCTATAAGCACCGCGTTAGTTATCGGTTAAAAAAGCATATGGTAAAACGAAAAATTCAAAAATAAATGACATTTTCAAAAATTTGTTATAGATCATTATTGTACTAATATAGTTTTAATTAATATATTTTCTAAACTATGTTTATTTAATATTAAAATTAATCTATCGTCGCAAAAAAAATATGCGATCAATTAATTTAGAAATTAATAGACCTCAGTTTCTTAATTTACTATTAGGCTTGCGGAAGCCGAACAATAAACTCGGCGCCTTCGTTCTCCAGGGTTGTTACACTTATATTCCCCTCATGCCCTTTTACCACAATATCATAACTTAATGATAAGCCTAAGCCAGTCCCCTCGCCGGTAGGCTTAGTAGTAAAAAAAGGCTGCATGATTTTATCCTTAATAGCATCAGGTATACCAATACCATTATCTTTGACTTTGATGATCACCTGTCCATCGTCTGATGATGTGATTACTGTTACTTCCGGCTTATAATCAGCACCAACCGATTTCTGTTTTTGGTTTACTGCGTAAAAAGCATTGTTGAATAAATTCAGTAATACCCGGCCAATATCTTGTGGTATCACGTTTATTTTTGGAAGATCCGTATCAAAATTAGTGACCATTGCCGAATTAAAGGTTTTATCCTTTGCCCGCAAACCATGATAGGAG
>DASXMZ010000597.1:0-10152 GCA_036495385.1 Mucilaginibacter sp.
TAGCCTGTCTTCAAATTTTTATTCCCTTTATATTGGCAGTCGCCGGGAAATTCACATTTAGCAAAGTAGCAATAGGCAGCGGATTTTTTAAAACCTGTAAGGCAATCTCCTTCACAAACTTTAAACAATGGCTAAAATCGGCCTGTAAAGTAAAGTCGTCCAATGAAAAGCCGATAGAAGGTATTCCCTCAATAGCCCCTTCAACCGCCGCCGACATGGTACCCGAGTACAATATATTAATCGAGTTATTTAAACCATGATTAATGCCCGAAACGCACAAATCAGGCTTTTGGCCTTTCAATACTTTATTTACCGCAAGCTTAACACAATCAACCGGTGTACCCGAGCAACGGTACATCTCCACGCCTTCATAAATATCTACCTTATCCAGGCGCAGCGGTTTGCCAATGGTTATGGCATGCCCCATTCCCGACTGCGGACTATCAGGCGCTACAACCACCACTTTGCCTATCTCCTGCATTACATCAATAAGCGCTTTAATCCCATGAGCGGTAATGCCATCATCATTTACGACAAGAATGGTTGGTTTTGGATTTTTCATTCGTGGTAAAATTAGTTATATTTGATTTATGCTTACTGTTGAAAAGAAAAAGAAATACACCGTTGAGGATTACATGCTATTGGAGGAAGGTGCACCTTTTCAATTAATCAATTATGATTTAATTATGTCACCATCGCCACTTCCGATACACCAACAAATTTTATTTGAACTTTCAGAAATTATTGTCCTATATAATATAAAAATTGGGCGAAAAGGCCAATGGATGTACGCGGCAATGGATGTAAAATTTGACGAGGGAAATGTATTACAGCCAGACATTCTTTATATAAAGGAAGACAGAAAAGCCGAATTAATAAAAGATCGGGTAGAAGGCGCGCCGGATTTAGTGATTGAGATACTTTCACCGTCTAACGCGTATTATGATCTCAGGCAGAAAAAGGACATCTACGAAAAATACGGTGTAAAAGAGTATATTATTATTGATCCTATTGCCAAAAATGCAGATTTATACGTGCTAAAAGACGGAGCTTATTATTTGCACCAAAAAGCTCAAAATAATGAATCCTTAAATTCGGTATTGCTTGATGGATTTAACATTGAGCTCTCACAACTATTCAAATAAAAAACCCGGTTTCCCGGGTTCTTCTTAAGCTTATAAACTATTGATCCATTTCACCAGCTCATCGCGGGATTTGCCTGTCTTTTGCTGAAGCTTTCCAAGCGTTTCGTCATCTTTACCTTCTTCGTGTATGAGGTCGTCGTCAGTTAAATCGCCATAGGCTTGTTTAATTTTTCCTTTTATCTCGTTCCAGCCGCCCTTTATTTGTAATTTATCCATGATGTTTTTTATTTAAGATGTAGTTATACAACATCTGTAAACACCATTTGGTTTTGTTTGGGGATTAATAATGATATCGTAGTTGGGCGATCAGGATAGTTTCATTTTCTATCTTATAAACCAAACAGTGTTCACTCGTTATTCGTCTCGACCAATAACCGACCCAATGATATTTTAAAGGTTCCGGCTTGCCGGTACCTTCGAATGGAGTTACTTGTATCTCTCTAATCACAAATCTATTTTTTCAATAACTCTTTATTCCCGCTTTTCTTCCAGTATTGTAATTGATCTAAAGCATCAGATGAAAAAATTATTTCCATAAATCTTCAATGGAAACTTTGATACCTTTTCCCGCTTCTAATTCCTGTATACTTTCATCCAAAGCTTTCCGATTGGCTTCACTCGACATTAAGTACTCCGTTTCATCAAGCTCTTTTTCGTATTTTATATCAAAAGCCTCAAAAATTGTCTTTAGCGCCTTTTCCTGTTCTTCATTTTTGGGATGTATAGTAAGTGTCGACATGTCTTTACTTTTCGCTTATAGAATTAAATCAAATTTAGTGTATTTCTTTTAACGAAGAAAGAATCATTAGCCGACTATCAAATTAGAAAACAGCTTAAACATCATTGGCGCCAGCCGTTAAGTTAAAAGCTCTTCGTCACTTCAATTAATCCGACGATATGCCTGTTAAACTCATCCAGCTCTTCAGCGGGAACCCATAACTCGTTATGAATTGGACCGCCAACGTTTTCTACTTTGAATTTCTTCAGATAATCCTTTGCTACAGCAAATTTTGTCACAAATCCGGAACCCGAAGCTGGCACGTTCCAGTCTCGGGCGATTTGGATAGCATATTCTTCATTCATAACCGGATAAAAAATTGGCTGCTGCGGTAACCTGGGTGGAAATCTTTTCCAGTCAGATTGTTCAATTAACTTCAGTTCTTTTGGACCTACCGGCCTGAACAATGTTACGATTTCCATTTTATACCATGAACTATGAACCATCAACTATGAACTCTTTTACAAAGCCCCCGCTTTAATCTCTTCCACCACAGCCGGATCAAGCAACGTAGAGGTATCACCCAAATTACTGGAATCTCCTTCCGCAATTTTTCTTAAAATTCGGCGCATAATTTTACCCGATCGTGTTTTTGGCAAGCCGGTTACGAACTGTATTTTATCCGGTCTGGCTATGGCGCCGATAATGCGCGTAACCGTCATCATGATATCTTTACGGGTAAGTTCCGCGTCGCCATGTTGATTAGGGCATACGACAAAGGCATAAACACCCTGGCCTTTTATTTCGTGGTGAAAACCAACCACAGCCGATTCAACCACGCTGCTGTGCATATTAATGGCATTTTCAACTTCGGCGGTGCCAATGCGGTGACCGGATACGTTTAGCACATCATCGACCCTACCAGTGATTCTATAATACCCATCCTCATCACGAAGACAGCCGTCGCCGGTAAAATACAAGTTTGGATAAGCGGAGAAATAAGTTGTGCGGCAACGTTCGTGATCGCCGTAAGTGGTACGCAGCATCCCCGGCCACGGAAACTGAATACATAAATTTCCGCTTACGCCGTTTCCTTCTACTATTTTTCCGTTTTCGTCAACTAAAACAGGCTGTACTCCCGGCAACGGCAATCCGGCATAACTTGGTTTAGTTGGTATGATGCCGGCTATGGTAGAAATCATGAATCCCCCGGTTTCTGTTTGCCACCAGGTATCCACAATAGGGCAATTTTTATGGCCGATCTTTTCATCAAGCCAATGCCATGCCTCTTCATTTATCGGCTCGCCAACAGAACCCAGTTTCTTAAGCGAACTTAGATCCCGACCTTTTAATACATCATCGCCGAAACTCATTAATGATCTGATGGCCGTCGGTGCGGTATATAAGATGTTTACTTTATATTTCTCAACAATGTCCCAAAAACGCCCCGGTGAAGGCCATGTTGGGATACCTTCGAATAAAATAGTGGTAGCGCCTTGTGTAAGCGGCCCATAAGCGATGTAGGAGTGGCCGGTTATCCAGCCAATGTCGGCAGTACAAAAATAAACCTCACCCGGTTCATACTGAAAAGCGTTTACAAATGTGTAGCCTGTATACACCATATACCCCCCACAGGTGTGTACAACACCTTTTGGTTTGCCGGTTGAGCCGGAAGTATACAGGATAAACAACGTATCCTCAGCATCCATCTCTTCGGCCGGAAAATCTGTGAGTCCAAGCGTTTCTACCTTTTTTACTTCATCTTCCCACCATACGTCACGTCCTTTTATCATAGAAACAGGTGTGCGGCTGCGGGTAAGTACAATAACCCGGTTAATTGTAGGGCATTGAACCAGTGCATCATCGATAATATTTTTTAACGGGATATCTTTATTTCCCCTAAAACCTCCATCGGCGGTAATAACAATATTACAGGTCGCATCTTTTATTCTATCGGCTATAGATTGTGCAGAAAACCCTCCAAAAACAACAGAATGTATTGCCCCTATACGTGCACAAGCCAGTACCGCTATTTCCAATTCGGGTACCATCGGCATATAAATACAAATCCTGTCGCCTTTTTTTGCGCCATTGTTTTTAAGCACATGGGCAAACTGGCAAACCTTTTCATAAAGCTGGCGGTAAGTTAATATGCGATGATGTTCCTGCGGGTCATTAGGTTCCCATATAATTGCAGGTCTGTCACCCGATGCCTCCAGGTGCCGGTCGAGGCAATTTTCCGTTATATTGAGTTTTGCACCCTGAAACCATTTTATTTTTGGTTCCTTAAAATTCCATTCCAGTACGTTATCCCAGGGTTTACGCCATTCAAAATTTGAGGCGATACCTGCCCAAAACTCTTCTGGCTGGTCAACACTTTGTTTGTAAACTTGTTGGTATTCTTCTAATGATTTTATCTTCATCGGGGTTTTCATTGACTTAGAAATTGGCGGGTGAAAATTAGTGATTTTTGTGCTAAGCAAGTAATAAAATAAAACTTTTTAAAAAAATTTAAGAAGTTTTGTGAGGGGTATTTGTTTTGCATGAGGAAGTTATCTTATTCGTTAATTATCTAAATAAATACATATATTTCACAGGAACAATTGCCTAACAAATCTCTTATACACAAATGAAATGATGTTTAATTTTTCACGATCCAAAGTCTTCGTCGCTTTGGTAATTGCAACAATTCTTTTTTACACTTCTTGTGCACATCAAAAAAAGGAACAATCGGTGACCTGGCTTTATGGTTATGGTCAGGTGGAAAAAATTAATGGGAGAGTTAGAAAATTAACAGATAGATATTTTGTTTACACATTTAATAGCAAGGGAGATGTAGTTAGAATAGAAGAAAATATTTTTAAGAGTAGAGTGGACACCACTAGGTATAACACAATTTATGATGATAGCGGCAAGAAAACCGAATCGATAGGTTTATACTTCGATAGCGGAAAGGAGATAAGAGAAATTTATAAATATGATAACAGTGGACGCATGATCAGATGCATTAATAATGCAAACAACCTGTCAGCTGACACTGACCGATTTTTGTACGACAAAGCCGGTAACCTGGTTGAGCATCAACAATATTTTGAGAAAAAGCCATTGTGGATATTTAGATTTAAATACTTTTACAATAAAAATACGGTCTGTACAGGCGTTGAGCAATCTATGACTACATGGCGTGATAATTTTAAAACAGTTACTAAGGACACCACCCGGTACATCGTTTTTGATTCAAAAAATAATTGGTTAAAAGCGGTAAATTTTCTCGGCAATACAATAAACAGAAAAATCACTTATTACTAACCCTAAATCTTTTTTGAAAAATAATTAAATCAGTATTGTCTATTCGACTTAAATTCGACTTAAAACTATCCGTGTCTAATTCCCAATTGCAAATTGTTCCCCCGGAGACTTTACTCCGAAGCAGTTATCAAGCTTTCAGTGCCGTAGCCGTGACTCAAAAAATTGCTTCAAATCACAACCCCAACTGCGCCACATCCGCCATCGGAAGGAACATCTTCCCGCTATCCGGCAACAGGATAAAGCCAAATTTGTTATAAAAGGCAACAGCAGTTTCATCTAATGGGTCAACAACTACACCAATTGACCCTATGCTTTCCCACGAAACAGCCAAACTCCGTTTCAGCGCGTCAATTAACAGGATACCCCCAAGGCCCTGGCCCTTAAATTTTATATCGACTGCTAATCGTCCCAATAGCGTTACCGGGAGTGTTTTATAAGAACCGGGCATCTTTTTCTTAATGGCTTCGGGCATCAGTTCAGCAGGGATGGAAGCATTGGAAAGGGTGTAATAGCCTTTTATCGTGGTATCTTCAAATAGTGCAAATACTACACATAGCTTACGCTTAACATCCTGACTTGCCTGAGTATGCAAGTAATTGTCGAGCATAGCTGCACCGCAATGGAAATCCTGCTTATTCAATGAAGCGTTGAGCAGTTCTATTTTAGCGCTCATTTATTTTCCTCTATAAATAATTTATAGCGTTCGGCTGCACTTCGTAATTTTTCGTTTGGCCCTTTCGGATGCATCAGGGCATCAAAAAATATCTCCCTATCTCTTTCAGAGGCCAAAATGGTATTGTGTTCCTGTATAATGGTATTGGCCTTTTCCTGTACAGCGTTGATGACAAAATCCGTCAGTGTTCTAAATCCCCCTAACCTTGCCGCATATTCAAAAAGCTGCTTTTGTGCCCTAGGTATTTTTGCATCAAACCGGGCTTTTTCTGATAACGTTAGCTGTTTTTCCATAACCGCGATATTTTTTCATTTCAAATATACGGAAATAATCCGTACAATATCAATCCATTTAAATTCAAAAATATTTTTCAATTCAGTATTGCCTATTTCAGTTAAAATCCTGATATTTGCAAACTCTTTACAAAAAGGAGAAAATTAAAAAGATTTGTCATGTCAAGAATTTGTGATTTAACAGGAAAAGGATCTTTGGTTGGTAATAACGTTTCTAACTCAAACGTTAAAACAAAACGCAGATTTCATCCAAACTTAAAACTTAAAAAGTTTTATATTCCTGAAGAAGATAAATGGATTACCTTGAAGGTTTCCACTTCAGCTGTTAAAACTATCAGCAAGAACGGTATAAGTGCTTGTATCAGTAAGTTTGTAAAAAAAGGATACATTTAATAGTTGATTAAGTTGAATAATTGATTGAGTTTAAAACAATCACAAATTCACTAAATCACTAACTCAATAAATAAAAAGATGGCTAAGAAAGGCAATAGGGTTCAGGTAATTTTAGAATGCACCGAGCATAAAACAAGTGGTATGCCTGGCATGTCGCGTTACATTACCACCAAGAACAAAAAGAACACAACTGAGAGACTGGAATTGAAAAAATTTAACCCGGTTTTAAGAAAAGTAACTGTTCATAAGGAAATTAAGTAATTGGTTGATTAGGACGATTGGTTGATTAGGTAATAACTTACAACAATAAATCACTAATTCAATAACTCACTAATTCAATAATTAAAAAAAGAGATGGCAAAGAAAGTAGTTGCAACGCTGAAAGTAGCAGGTAAAGGAAAAGATTATTCAAAAGTAATCACCATGGTGAAATCACCAAGGACCGGTGCTTACTCATTTAAAGAACAAATCGTTGCAAACGATTTTGTTAAAGACGCGATTGCCGGAAAATTATAACCGGTTTTTTCGATCAAAAAATACAGAAGCCATCTTGTTTATAACGGGAAGGCTTTTTTTGTTGATACGTGAGGATGGACGAGGATGTGCAGATGTGCAAATTTCAAATGTGAAGATGATTAAAAGATTAATAGTGATTTGCACATTCGCGCATCTTAAATTTGCACTTTTGTAATCCGCACATCCGCACATTTAAAATCCGCACATCTACATGGCATTATTCGATTTTTTCAAAAAAAAGGAAAGCACCCCGCAGGAGCAGGAAGCGCTGGATATTGGCTTAGAAAAAACCAAGGATAGTTTTTTTTCGAAGGTAACGAAGGCAATAGCCGGTAAATCGACTGTCGACGACGATGTGCTCGATGAATTGGAAGAAGTGCTGGTAACATCAGATGTTGGTGTTAAAACCACCCTGAAAATTATCGACCGCATACAGGCCCGCGTAGCGCACGATAAATATGTAAGCACCTCCGAATTAAACAAGCTGCTTAAAGACGAAATTCAACAACTACTTGCCGAAAATAACAGCAACGATTTTTCAAGCTTTGAATACGGCAGCCACAAACCCTATGTAATTATGGTTGTGGGCGTAAATGGCGTGGGTAAAACCACTACTATCGGCAAGCTTGCCCATAAACTAAAACAGGCTGGTAACAAAGTAGTGTTAGGAGCTGCGGATACCTTCCGGGCAGCTGCTGTTGATCAGATAAAATTGTGGGGTGAACGGGTAGGTGTAAAAGTTGTGTCGCAGCCTATGGGTTCCGATCCGGCGTCTGTTGCTTATGATACTTTGCGCTCGGCAGTGGCAAATGATGATGATGTAGCCATTATTGATACTGCAGGGCGATTACATAACAAAGTGGGCTTAATGAATGAGCTCACCAAAATAAAAAATGTAATGCAAAAAGTAATCCCCGGTGCACCACACGAAATATTATTGGTGCTCGATGCATCAACCGGACAAAACGCTATTGAGCAATGTAAACAGTTTACTGAAGCAACTGCGGTTAATGCTCTTGCTTTAACAAAACTGGATGGCACAGCCAAAGGCGGTGTAGTTATAGGAATTTCGGATCAGTTTAAAATACCGGTAAAATATATAGGGGTTGGCGAAGGAGTGGATCACTTGCAGTTGTTTGACAGGCAGGCGTTTGTGGATTCGCTTTTCAAACAATAAGCCCCATCGAACCCCCTCCGTCAGTTGACGGAAGGGCTTTAAGAAAGAACGAAGCTAAAGTCTCCCCTACCGGGGGAGATTTAGAGGGGGCTATCCCCGATTATTTTCTGAGATATGAAAACAAAAGAAATTTATCAGCCAAAAATAAAAAGCAAACCGCGTGTAAATGTGGTGACTTTGGGCTGTTCGAAGAATATTTACGATTCAGAAATTCTGATGGGTCAGTTGAAAGGCAATCATTTTGATGTGGTGCATGAGGCTGAAAAAGTGAGCAGTGACGATATCATTGTAATAAATACCTGCGGTTTTATTGATAATGCCAAGCAGGAATCTATCGATACTATTCTGCAATACAGCGAATTAAAGGAGCAGGGAAAAGTTGGAAAAGTGATTGTTACCGGTTGCCTTTCGGAGCGTTATAAGCCTGAACTGGAAGCGGAAATCACTAATGTTGATGCTTATTTTGGGACGAATGACCTTCAAAACTTGTTGAAATCTGTAGGCGCCGATTATAAACATGAACTCATCGGCGAACGTTTACTAACTACGCCGTCGCATTTTGCATATTTTAAGATTGCAGAAGGGTGTAACCGTCCCTGTTCATTTTGTGCAATACCCCTGATGCGTGGAAAGCACCTTTCGCAGCCAATTGAACAATTAGTTAAAGATGCGCAGAACCTGGCTAAAAATGGCACAAAGGAATTGATATTAATAGCCCAGGACTTAACCTATTACGGCCTGGACCTATATGGTAAACGTAACCTGGACGAGTTGCTTCGCCGCCTTTCGGATGTGGATGGCATTGAATGGATCAGGCTGCAATATGCTTATCCCTCGGGCTTCCCTATGGAAATACTGGATGCCATGAACGAGCGCAGTAATATTTGCAAGTACCTGGATATGCCTCTACAGCATATCAGCGATGACATGCTCAAATCCATGCGGCGTGGTATCACTAAACAAAAAACGATCGACCTGGTGAATGCCATTCGGGATAAAGTGCCCAACATCGCAATGCGCACTACGCTGATTACCGGCTATCCGGGCGAAACCACCCAAGACTTTGAAGAAATGCAACAGTGGGTTGAACAAACAAGGTTTGACCGTTTGGGCTGCTTCACCTATTCGCACGAAGAAAAAACACATGCCCACTCACTGGTTGATGATGTACCTGAATATTTAAAACAAGAACGCGCCGATGCAATCATGGAGATTCAACAGGGCATTTCTTTTGATAAGAACCAGGAAAAAATCGGGGAAACCTACAAAGTGCTTGTAGACAAAAAGGACGGCAAATACTTTATAGGTCGTACGGAATATGATTCACCCGAAGTGGATAATGAGGTTTTAATTGATGCCGCAAAAGATTATGCGACCTTAGGCAGCTTCGTCAACGTGAAAGTTGATAGCGCCGAAGACTTTGATCTTTATGGACATATTGTAAAATAAACTGTTTTTGGCTGGGTGGTGTTTGTTTTAGAATTTTAAAATCTAAATTCGACGAACAATTAAATGTTTAGAAGATGTTCTTTCTGACTTTTTAAATCCGAAATCGAACATCCGAATTCCGAAATCCAAATGGACGCAGCCTGTATAAACTACAAAGACACGGGATACTTTTCCCAAACCGTTACTGACTACCTGGAAAATGCCCCGCAACTCCGGCCATTTTATAGCTATCGCCCCGACATCAACGGTTTTGCGGAATTTTTAAAAGTCAAAAAAGTAATAGCTGACCGGGAAATACTGGTTAGTGTATTAAGCAATCAATACGCTAAGATCTATGAAAATTCGAAAGTCTCCCCGCTAACCAGCGGAGGAGATTTAGAGGGGGCTAAGGAGGCTCTTTCCCTCCTCAAGTCCGATAACACTTATACCATTACCACCGGCCACCAGCTAAACATATTTGCCGGCCCGCTCTATTTTAT
>DASXMZ010000598.1:0-6682 GCA_036495385.1 Mucilaginibacter sp.
CTGCACGCTACGTGAGTGGTTATATTTGCACCAGCAAGCGCGATAATATGCGCGGAGAAGGCGCCACCCATGCCTGGGCCGAAGCCTATATTCCCGATTATGGCTGGTTGGGAATTGATCCGACCAATAACTGCATTGCTAATGAAACTCACGTGCGGCTGGCAGTTGGACGCAATTTTTTGGATTGCTCACCGGTTAAAGGGGTTTACAAGGGGTCATCAAACCATAAACTGGAAGTTGCAGTATCAGTTGATGATGAAAATGCGCTGAATAACAACAACGATACACATATCCGCGATGCCCACGTCACCAGTATAGTGTCGGAATCTTCAAAAAATAGTTACCAGCGGTATATGGAAATTATGCAGCAGCAACAACAGCAGCAGCAATAGTTTGCAGTTTTGAGTTGGCAGTTTGCAGTGATCACTAAAGGGGATAAAAGAAGGCCGTCAAGATAAGTAACCACCAGTCAAATTCTGGAAAAACTGAAATGTTTTTTTATTATCGATATGAATAACTTATTATTTGTCATTGCTGTAAGGAACGAAGCAATCTCGTAGCCAATGCATTGATGTTCGTGCATTGGCGTAAGTGCAAACGACGAGATTGCTTCGTCGTTCCTCCTCGCGATGACAATTTTGTTATTTTAGGTAGTTTCTACACTCAAAATACCTCTAATTTCGTATCCAAACCTCAATATTCGAAGTTTTTTGGCCCGCTTCGGAAAAAGGAACTACAATCACTTTTTTTGTTTGATCATTAACTTTCATAGTTAAAGAGTAAGCTTCTTTCCAGTTCCAGTCGGCGGGCAATAACAACCTGGCGTCAGTTAACGACGTATTGTCTTTTTCAAAAACGACATTATTTAAGGAAGCGAGTTCGGGATTAAGACCCTGATCCACTGCAAATATCTGGGGACCTCTTTTTATAGCGACCTCATTTGGATAGGAAGCACCACCTGAGATCACCTTCACAGGCATATCAAAAGTTATAGTAACGTGATCGCCGGGATTCCATTTTCTTTCGACGCTTAGCAATTTACCTTTTTTGCCCGGATAATTTTTACCGTCAACTGCAGCTGTAAAATTTTCAGACCATTCTGGCACCCGAAAATTAATTTTAAATGCTTTGGTTGCAGACGGATCAATCGTAAATTCAACCTTGCCATCTAATGGAAATTTGGTAATAGATTTTATTTTCAGGTTAATTGTTGACTGGTCATTAGCAACTATATCTTCTTCAGCCTCGCCATTTTCATACAGCAACACCGTAAAAACACTATTTATTTTACCACCCATCATTTCGGGGATAAGTGAAATTCCTCTTGGTACGCTTGAGAGACAGCAAGAATAACCCTGGTCGCAGCGGTAAGGTTTTGCTCCCTGTAAAGCTGTATAATAACTTACGCAGCCGGTCTGCGGATTTTCGGCGGCAAGCAAATGGTTGTAAACAGAACGCTCCAATTCTTCCGCGTACTTGGTTTCACCGGTAATTTGCAGCAACTGCAGGTTAAACTGTATCCAGGTAACCGTAACGCAGCCCTCGCCCATGTCATTTTCGTTCCCGGCTTTTAAATCGCCGGTGGGCTTAAATACTTCATGATCGGTTGAAGTACCGGTTATATACATGCGGTGCAGCGTAATATCCGTCCATGCCGTTTGCAGAAGACCCAAGTATTTTTCTTCGCCGGTAAGTTTATAATACTTCAATATTCCCAAAAAGCAGGATAGCATTTCATAACCTTTGGCGTCGCCCACTTTAGTTACATCCCCATATTTTTCCAACTGACTGAATATCTTCGGCCCATCAGGCTGTTCAAAAGCCCTAAGGATATATTTGCAAAAATTCAGGTATTTCTCGTTGCCGGTATAACGGTAAAGATCGACCATGGGTTCAAGGATGCTGCCCGGCGCCAGGCCATTGTGCTCGCCGGCGAGCATCAGGTCTCTTTTGCCAGGTTCATCACCAAACGTTGTACAGATCAAATCGGCAGCTTTTTCGGCAGTTTCCAGTGCTGGTTTGTACCCGGTAACTAAATAATAATTGAGCAGACCGATGATGGCATATTTATGTGCCCACACATCCCAGGCTGTCCAGCGGTCTTTATACAGGTAAGTTCCCAAATAGCCGTCGGGCATCTGGCAGGCGATGTATTTTTGCACCATATCATCCATCAGGTGTTTTATCCGTTCATCGTGTGTATAGGCATAAGTTTTTGATGCCGAAAACAGGAATTTGCCCACATGTTCACCAATCCACGTTTGTGCGCCGGGTCGCTTTTTAAAACCGGATAATAGGGTCGCTGAATCAATTTTTAACAGTCTTTTTTCGAGGTTGACGTCCAGCCTGTACCCTAGTAGTCCACCGATATTTTGATAATAAGCGGGTATGTATTTATCCTGTATTTTGTTGGGGACGATGGGGTCGTATGTTTTTATTTGGGCGGAGCTTACCACACAAGTGGCGGTGGAGCAAAGAAATAGTAATAACAAAAATGATCTTTTCATGTTAAAGTATTTAGATGTTTTCCAATCGTTAAAGAGCCATGGGTTTATAAACCTTAAGCGTTCGAAAGACTTTTAAAAGGACGTCATGCCGATGCATATCGGCACCTCACAGAACATTCGCGCTTACCAATTATACATTTGCATGTAGTAGACATTTCAATCGCCTACTTTTCACGAGGGATCAGGCGGTGTCAAAATTCAACACAAACAAATAATGACAGAATTAAATTTGGAGAGATTTTAAAACTTCGTGCACTTTGTGAAATCCCTTGTGTACATAGTGGTAAAAAGTTAACCACGAGGAGCACTGAGGGCGCTAAGTTTGCACTATGAAAAAGTATATCCAAATTTAATTTTGTCGTCCTTGCAGATAAAAGACTTTTGATACGGCCGCATGACGCACTTGTTTTTAGTTTTTTAAAATCTTTCGAACACTCGTAGTTTATAATCCCATCGCTATTTATGAGATATTGATATTCATCCAATTTCATGCCTATACGGCGCCGACGATTGCGCCCCCATTTTAGTTACCGATAAGGCTGCTGCCGAACAGGCAAAAGCGGCAGCAGCCAATATATTTTTACCTTCAGATATGGCAACCGCCAGCGCCCCGTTAAAAACATCGCCTGCGGCGGTTGTATCAATAGCCTTTACAACGAGAGCAGGTAACCATTGGTATATATTATCAGTATACACCAGCGCACCTTTTTCTCCTAACGTTATAATTACAGTTTCAATACCTTTATCTGAAAGAAGTTTAGCCGCCAGTTCAGTACTTTGCTTGTCGGTAATTTTTATCCCGGTAAGCATTTCGGCTTCAGTTTTATTTGGGGTGATGATCGTCACCTTGCTCAATAGCTCGTCGGATAGTTTACAAGCTGGAGCGGGGTTCAGGATCACCTTCACCTTGTTTTTAGCTGCGATGTTTGCGACATACTCAATTGTTTCGATGGGTATTTCCAGTTGCATTAGTATTAAAGGTGCGCTTACTATTGTTTGTCCGGCCCTGTGCAGATGGTCGGGCATTAATGCCGCATTTGCTCCTGATGCTACCACAATGCAGTTTTCGGCATTGTCATCCACGGTAATTAATGCCACACCTGAGGGATTTACCGGATCCGAAATAATATAATCAGTGTTTATTCCTTCCTGCTCAAATAATTTAACGGATTGCTTCCCGAATATATCCTCGCCAATTTTTGCGATAAAAACTACGTCGGCACCTAAACGCGCTGCAGCAACGGCCTGGTTTGCTCCCTTGCCGCCGGCATTCATGAAAAAAGTGCCGCCCAAAATTGTTTCACCCGGAGCCGGCAGGTGGGGAGCTTTCACCACCATATCGGTGTTTGAACTTCCGATTACAAGGATGTATGGTTTCATTTATAAAAGTCTTTAATCATTTAAATCATGGAAGGACTTTGCTACGCCCCCGCATAAACTAACAAAGCCAACCCCACAATATAAAAAAGCAGCATAAAATTAAGCAGTACATTGGTATTCTTCGGCGCGGTGCGAAACTCTTTCCAGATAAAAATACCCCATAAAGCGGCAATAACCGTTGCGCCTTGCCCCAACCCATATGAAATAGCCGGACCAGCCTTACCCGATGCAATAATGCTGAACGACATACCCAAACACCAAACCGCACCGCCAAATATGCCGGTAATATGATTTTTAAAACCACCCTTAAAATAGGAGCTGAAAGCAACAGGTGTCCCGGCGAACGGCATCCTCATAAGCAAGGTGTTGAATAGAAAATTACTTAATAAAATGCCCACGCTAAAAATAACAACTGCTGTGTAAGGGCTAAGCTTTCCCACCTCTGGCACATCGAAATTGCTGAACATGCTTGCCGCCACATATTTGTAAAAGAAACCCATCAAAACGCCTGCGATAACCGCAAGCAACAACCCTTTTGCCGATGTCTGTTTCCCTGCCGACTGCATTTTACGATAGGCACCGGCATTTAAAAGTATCGCAATAACAATCAATACAACGCCGCCAAACAATAAGCTAACATTGCCCACCGGGTTGGCGATATAATTTACCAGTACGCCAATTACCAGGGCCAAGCCAATACCCACCGGGAAAGCCACCGCCATGCCGGCTATTGCAATTGCGGCGCACAACAATATGTTGGCAGCATTAAATATAATCCCTCCGATAATTGCTGAAAGTATATTTTTACCATCTGCCTGGGCAATATCAGTCATAAAAGACCGGCCGCCGCCACCCGAACTGCCGAGCGTAAAAGCAAGAATTAGTGAAAATATTAATATGCCCAGCACGTAATCCCAATAAAATAATTCGAAGCGCCAGGTGGTTGCGGCTAATTTTTGTGTGTTGGCCCATGAGCCCCAGCATAGCATGGTTATGATACAGAAGATAACTGCTGTAGCGTAATTTTCAATAATGAACATAGCAATTCAGGTTTAATCGCGGTTGGTTTAAAAAGGAAAGTTAAAGTTTTTAAATGAATAAATAGGACCTGTCTTCTTTTGGTGGAGAAAGTTTTTATGTTTGGGTGGATAAGCATGTTCTGCCATAGGTACAGTCCAGCAGGAGCGAGGGTTTCAACAAATGCAGACAGCACTTATGTGGGACAGTTTCATACTACGAACAACGTCGCCAGAACGCCGCGCTGTTAGCCTTTGCCCTGCATTCGCGCCGGCTTGGGACTTCATATCACGCTGAATGCGCATTTTTTTCTCTACTTTTCATGTTCACGTGTTCACGTTCACGACGAGCGGTAATTTTTTATAAATTGCTAATTATTAGCATTTTATAAATATTATTTTTTGAAAAATCGACACTTTTTACTGACAACACGCCGCCACCATTTTTTCGGTTGTATTTTTTATATTGGTCGGAAAATGATTTGGTGTTACAGTCATCGGTTTCAATAGTGTAGACACAGTCTACATGCTTACGTTATCCGAAGTTATAAACTTCGGACAGCGGTGTGTTTCAATAGTGTAGACACAGTCTACTTGCTTACGTTATCCGAAGGCATAAACTTCGGACAGCGGTTTAAAGTTTTTAAATGGGATTTTATGGAGAAAATAAATAGTGAGCAACTACGATTGTGATGGATTTTTTTTATGTTTGGGTAAATAAACTTTATCACAACACCTTGTTAAAGCCCGAGCCAACCGATGAGAATGAAAAGAGCTATTATACTGCTTTACTTAACATTGCTTTTCACATTATGCGATTGGAAATCCTCAGTTGCTGTAATTAAAAACAATACCAAAGATACAATAGATGTTGTTCCGTGGGATGATCGGGAGCTCGGATTAATTTCCGACAGCAGGATTTATAACAATCGGATTTATATGCCTGATGTTATTAAGCCCAACGACTATGGGACAATCACTCTACAAAGTCGGAATTTCAGTAAAGCACCTGATTCTGCAAAAATAGATTTGTATGTATTTAGTTTAGATTCTTTGTCACGTTATCAAAAACGAAAATTAAGTAGCAATATATTAAACCATTGCTTGTTGAGAAAGGTGACAATGCAGGCAAATAAAATAACAAAGGATTTAGACACAATTTATATAAAATAATTTACTCAGGCTCCCGCAAGGCTGTGCCCTGTCGCAAACAAAGTTTTTATGTTAGAAAATTTGAAAACTGTTTTGTCCTACCAAAACATAACTTATGTATAAAATTAACTACGACGTAATAGATGGATCTTTTGATAAGATCGAGACAATTAGAGACGACAAACTGCGATATAATTTCCTTTTAGGTAACGTTGTTTTTAGTTCTGATGAGGTCAAAATTGAGATGGAATGGCACTGGATACCCCTGTTAGATTTTTCGCTTTGTTTATCCTACATAGCAAACGCCCTCAGCAATAAAGAAAAAGCCAGCGAGTGTTTTGATTTTACTGAATCGGGGGAGACTCTCGAATTTTCGAGAGACAAAGCCAATTTAAAAATCGTTCCTTCGTTTTGTTCAAATATAATTGAGATCACATTTGATGAATTCAATAAAGAAGTAAAAAAACTTCACGATGACATTCGAATATATATTAAAGAGCGAACGATAGATAGGACGATCAGTGATGACTTAAAAAAATATCTGTGATTTTATAAGTGTTATCTTGTCTTATAACACTTATAAAATGATTTTTCCACCCTCTTTACCGCTCGCGGTAGAGAGGGGGG
>DASXMZ010000599.1:0-2159 GCA_036495385.1 Mucilaginibacter sp.
CATCAGCCAGAATTTGCGTCCACACCGGTGAGGTAATAAAGCCGCCGCTGATGTTTATTTGATTAATGGGGACTGACGATTCCTCGACTGTTTGCAATACATTATTCAAAGCAAAGCAAATGCCCTCCAGGCCAGCCCTTAAAAAATGCGCATGTGTATGTTGTGGCTTTATGTTGAAAAATACCCCACAGCTTTTAGTATCCCATAGCGGAGCCCTTTCTCCATACAAATACGGCAAAAAGATCAATCCGTCGCTGCCAGCCGGGATAGTTGCGATTTCACTGAATAAAGCTTCATAATCTTTATTGTCAGGTGATTTTTTATCGAAGAAGTTTTTTAATAACCAATTTAATGCTATGCCACCATTGTTTACAGCACCACCGCAAACGAATGTCTTTTCATCAAGAAGATAGTTGAATACCATGGCCTGGTAATTATACACTGGCTGTGGACTGGTTATGCGTACAGCGCCGCTGGTACCAATGGTGATTGAAGCTACACCCGGTTCGGTAACAAAGCTGCCAAGATTTGCACAGCAGCCGTCGCTCGCTCCAATTACAAATTTGGTTTCCGTATTAAGCTTTAACAATTCTATAAGTGATTTTTTTAAGCCTGTCCGTTCATAGGTGGTGTTTACTGGTGTTGAAAGTTTATCAACCGATATACCGGCCAATTCACATGCTTCAGGATTCCATTTCAATTGTTTAATATCGAACATGCCTGTAGCGGAAGCTATAGCATAATCAATTTGAAATTCATTAAACAAGTGATACCAGATGTACTCCTTTATTGAAATGAATTTGTGGGCTGAATCAAACAGTTTGTTTTGATTTTCACGCAGCCAAATCAATTTGCACAAAGGTGTCATGGCGTGTATCGGCGTGCCTGATGTTTCGTAAATACCAGGTCCCTGTGCGGAATCTCTAATTTTTTGAGCAATTGCCTCACTCCGTGCATCTGCCCATGTGATCATATCTGCAAGTGCTTTTCCATTTTTATCTACGGGAATAACGCTATGCATGGCACTGCTCAGGCTAATGGCGTGGGGGGCTTCCCCCGTTTTTGTTACGACATCGGAAATACAATTGATAAATGCTTCTAAAATTAACTCCGGGTCTTGCTCGCTGTAGCCGGGTTGAGGACTTTTAACCGGGTAATAGTATTGGGCTGTAGTATCCAAAGCTTGCCCGGTATAACTGACAGCCACTGCTTTCGTACTGCCCGTTCCGATATCAATTCCCAATAAGTATGGTTGCATAGGTGATTTTGTTTGGGGACTAAAGGTAAGATATAAATTAAAGGTAGGTCAAAAGGAATTTTAACCCACCTGTTTCCTTTCCAAAAGATAATCCGCTATCAATGCAAACTGCTGTAATCAGCAAACGGGCCAATTCCATAATATTGGGAGGTAATTTATCAATCCGGATCGGGTTATCGGCAACAAACCACAGCAGGTAAGGATGCTGGAAATATTCATCGACCGGATAGTTCAGGCGATTGCGTATCAGCCGGGGATGTTTTATAAGCAGACTTTCCAGATGTTTTAAGTTGCCGGAATCAATAGCTTCCACCGCTTCGAGGAAAAGCGGATCAGTTATTTCAGAATTTTTCATGGGTTATTAAATGAATAAACTAAAATAAATAAATCCCAACAGGTAAACTAGTTGTTATTTAAGACTAACCACAAAATTCAAATTTAAACTGTTTGCAGTTTGACCAACTTAGATTTAAAGATCGGACGGTTAGTTCGATCGGTTTTTAAAGAGCTTTTTATAACCTAAATCCATATGCTATGCGCAACGCGAACGAATCGATGTATTTAGGTAAATCATTTATCGAATAAAGACTGCGGTCTGCGTGATAGCCGTTCGATAAAAATCTGTGTTTCCTTTTTTTGATTATTTCACGACTAATTGAGAAATCAAAATCGGTTATATGAAAGGCAAATCCAATATAAAGAACCTGGTTTCTATTTTTCACTTTTACCGGAAAGAGTTTTTGGAACAGCCCTGGTCCCTGCCTGGAAAACTAATGATTTTATTAAAAATATTGTTTCCAACGCTTTATTAACCCACGAGTAATAGGGTAATTGAAAATCAGAAGATCACGAAAAGTAAATTTAACCACAAGTACCTGTTATTTCTCTTGTTACTATTGAT
>DASXMZ010000600.1:0-6131 GCA_036495385.1 Mucilaginibacter sp.
TCTGAAAACGACGCGGAGCTATTCTTATAAGCGGCCGGCAATAAATTGAGCAGCCAGTCTGAATAGGTGGTGCGGGCGCCAAAAATAAAGGATGTTCTATCCTTAACAATTGGTCCTTCAATATTAAACCTGCTAGTCAATAATCCAATCCCCGCCGACCCGGTAAATATTTTTTTATTGCCTTCCCGATTGGTTATATCCAATACAGAAGATAAGCGGCCTCCGTACTTTTCAGGTATACTGCTTTTATAAAGTTCTATATCCTTTACAATATCAGGATTAAAAGCCGCGAAAAATCCAAAAAAATGCGACGGGTTGTAAATTGTAGAACCATCAAGCAGGATCAAATTTTCGTCTGCCGATCCGCCCCTGACGTTGAAGCCCGTCGTGGCTTCGCCTACCGACGTAACGCCCGGTAAAGTTAATACCACCTTTAAAACATCGGCTTCTCCAAAGGCTGTGGGTATTTGCTTTATATTTTTAATGTCCAAACGAGTAACTCCCAGTTCAACACTGCGCACGTTCGCAACTTTATCCGCCGATATTTTTACTTCCTTTAAACTATTTACCTGCTCCTGCATCTCTATGTTCAGTTTCCCGTCAGAATAAAGTATGATCTGACGCCTTGTATCGCGCATTCCAAGCCCCCTGATATTCAGTGTATGGCGCCCCCTGGATAAGGCTATTGTGAAATATCCGAATTGATCTGTAGCTACCCCGGTTTTTGAAGTAGCCACAAAAATACTAGCGCCTATTACGGCCTCGCCCGACTTAATATCGCGTATGTATCCTGTTAATATAGCATTACCTGCCTTTATGTTATTAGTTTTAACACCTATTTCATAAAGCTTATTTTCGGTAGTTGCTTCCGGGACTTTTTTGTCTTTGTCATCTGTATAGTCCGCCACTACCGATGATTTTTGCACCTGGGCTGCAGTTGGGTTGGCTTCCGAAAATCCCGCCGCAACATCAGTTCTTATCTGCCTGCCTTTTGTTAGTAATACTTGTTGCTGATAAATTGCATAGTGAAAATCAGTGTTTTTAAAAGCCATATCCAGTATCGCTTCTAATGGTTTATCATTTACCTGAAGGGTAACCTTTAAGCTGTCGAATTGAACAGGATCGTAATAAAAGTGTTTACCACTTTTTGATTCAAGCTCATTAACAAACTGGGTAACGTTGGCCTGCTGAAAGTTTACGCTTAGTTTTACAACGCTTTGCTGCGCATAACCGAATTGAAAAAAAACCAGGGACCAAAACAGTAGCGTATAAATTTTTCTCATATTAGTTGGTTAGGTGGTCATAATAAGATGCAATTTTGACCATGGCCTCTTCCGGTCCTTTTCGAAATTTAATTTGATTATCTTTTATATACTTCTGAACTTCCTTTTTTCTGTCCTTAAAAGCATCCAAAAGCGTTCCCTGGCTCGTAATTGAATAGTAGGTGTTGTTTTTCTTTAAATAATACCTCGTTATCAGGTTAAAATAATTCTCGGAACCTGAGCTTCCACCCGTAGTGGTTTGAATGTCTTTTGACCGCTTAACTAAAACTTGCGACTTTCCGTTGTACAATACGTCATAAAAGCCCGGTGTAATTACACGGTTATCACCTAAGCTATCAGGTGTTATATTTATAAATTGATGTTGCAAAAAATTGAAGCTTTTTACTCTTTCATTTAATAATGAAAATTTGGAGAAATGATTATATAGCAACACTACAATCTTTTCACCGTAAACATCATACAACATCGGTACGCCATTATATTGAACGCCATCGTAGTAAACAGATCCCGCTGTGAAACCATTTGCATCTAAAAAATAGGCATTCCCTTTAATGTGCGGATCATAAAAATAATATTCGGGGCCGTTATATAACGGAGACTGATCACCTAAAGCAGCACTGTAAAAATTCAAAGCATTATTCATCGCATTTTTTTGCAGTGTGCCGAGCGCAGGTTGTGCCATCAGATTTGCTATTAGCATCATGTTTAAAGGACATAATGTTAATAACAAGTTAAAATGTTTTATCATAAGGACTTGTAATTGGGAAAAATCTCATAGTTAGGTTAGGAAACATACGTGATTTTAAATGAAAATCAACGAATGGCTGAAAATAGTAAATAAAAAGTCTATTAACGTTGTAGTCTTTTGTAACAATTCTGTGGTTGATATTTAATCAGGAGTTCACAAGAATGTTACAGGTTCACTGTAACTAAACCAAATGATTTCGGGTATAATTGGCTGGTTTAATTATAATCCCAAACATTTGTATATGAAAATTTTAAAAGTATTGACAATTATGCTGTTAGCTATATTTAGCTACAATGCGGTAAGTGCTAAACCTGTGCACCACAAAAAACACTACAAAAAGCACTACGCAGCAAAAAAGCATTCTCATCACAAAAGGTAAATAAAAAAGACCCTCCAAATTAGCGGCGGGTCTTTTTTGTATCTGGAAATATTAACTTTCTTATCAAAAGTTTTTTGTTGTTTCAGTTATATGGGCCAGATGATGTTTGCAATGCCATGCGTACAATGCAAGCGCTTTTCTAAGCTGCATAGTAGCGCCCGAAGCCGGATGCAGGAATGTGCGGCTCCATTCGTCCTCGGTAAAACTTTCCAGCAGGTTTGTCCAATGCTGATGAATGCCCTCCAGTATTTTTAAGGAAGGCTCAACGGGCATATTATAATCAGAAAGCAGCGCCCAATCTGCTTCTTCATAAGGTTTAATTGTCGGGTTATCCTCGGTCAGTGCCCACTTAAAACGCATCAATGAGTTCATGTGGCTATCGGCAACATGATGAACTACTTTCCTCAAACTCCATCCGCCGGTACGGTAAGGCGTATCCAATTGGGCTTCATTTAGCGTCATAATTGCCTGCCTCAATTTGCCAGGGAATAACTTTATTGTAGTTATCCAATTGCGGAGGTCTTCGTTTGTATAAGATACCGGAGGTTTGAATTTCCCAATAGGATACCTCAGTTGTTCGTCTGTAATTACCATTGTCGTAAAAAAAATTTAAATTAAGCAAAATTTTAATCTGCAACAAGGTTTTTGCTCTAATTTAGCATTTTGCACTATTATTCTGCCAATTGATGACAAAATTTTTAATTGTAATACTGGTTATAGCTAACTGTTTTTTAGTAGATGCACAAACTATTAAGACTGATGTACTGGTTATTGGCGATGGGGCATGCGGTGCAGCGGCAGCGATACAATGTGCACGCAGTAAAGTAAAAACTGTTTATCTTGTTCGTGACTCCTTACCCGTCTTTGGCACACAGCTACCGGCTATGTGCACAATTGGTGCAAATAGAAATATTCAGTCAGGCATTTGGGGCGAATTTCGAAAACGGGTACATGATTTCTATAAAAAGATCCCTGGGTATGATACCTCCAATAATGCTGTATTCCGGTTCGAACCAAATGCGGGCGCATCCATATTAAAAAAAATAACCGATACTGTAAAAAATCTTACCGTGTATGTTAACGGCACAATTACGGCTATTAAAAGGAATGGCGACAACTGGGAAGTTAACTTCAGCCGGAACGGAAAAATTATTGAGGTAAAAACGCGGGTAGTTGTCGACGCCACCGAAATGGGAGAAGTCGCATCCAAATCGGGCATAAAAATTACCGCAGGATACGACAATGTCAATACAAACCAATTCAAAACATATCGGACTTCGATAGCTGCAATTGAAGAATCGCCGGAACTGCGAAAAAAGAATGTAAAAACATCCGATGCTTATTATCCGCCCTTTCCGGCGTATATCGTGCCAGTAAGGACTATACTGTCAAAAGAAGCAGATAATTTACTGATCGCCGAAAAAGTGTTAAAGGGTAAGCAAGATATTCAGTACTTAGCTCTGCAGCTCGAAACAGGACAGGGAATCGGAACGGTGGCGGCTTACTGTGCTTTTTTTAAAACCACTACCAAAAACTTAAATGTGCGCGCCATACAAGGCGAATTACTGGATTTTAAAGGGTACCTGTTGCCCTTCACCGATATACCGCTGCAGGATCGCAATTGGAGGGCTATACAGCAGGTTTGCGCAACCGGCTTGCTTAAAGGCGTACAGCAAACCACCCGGGACAGTTCTAAGTTTCTTTTTATGCCTGATTCTTTAGTTAGGACCGATGAGGTAAAACCTGTTTTAACCGAAATATACACCCGCGCCTTTTTATGGTTCATCAAAGAAAAACCAGGTGAAAAATTTACCGTTGCTAATTTGTTATCATTTATAGGCGACTATACACTGACGAACTCACAGGTATTGATTAGCAGCATTCAAAAGGCATGGAAAACTCAATATAAATTCACTAATGATTTCGATCTGAACAGACAGGTTACCCGCAGAGAATTTGCTGTTTTGGCAAACAGGTTTCTAAATCCATTTGCAAGGACTGTGGATTTGGACGGAAATGTTGTGAATTGAACTGGCAAATTATCATTATCAGGGAAAAATTTAAGTTATAGACGCTAGTTTAAATGGAAGCACAATGTCTTTCGGATACAAGTCCATTGTCAAAAACGTTAGTTTCCCACTGAAACCTTAAGCTCCTTATCTACGAATGCATTCGCTTGTATGAGATCATCTGCATCAATAAACTCAAAACTAAATCCTGGGTCGCAATTTGGGCACCCCATAAGATGCAATAATTCATTGCTTACGCTTTCGGTCTGCTGTGCGTTTAACTTTGATGATGTTGATACATAAATCGTAGTTTCCCTTGAAAATATCCCCGCAATTGTCATGATATTACTTTATAGTTAATGATAGCCTGCTTACGCTGTCACGTCTCTTGTTGTTTGCTAATTAGTCGTTTTTTTATGATTAAAAGTAACATGCTAAGCAAAATAAAAAGCAAGGGAAAATACCCTATTTTGAGCGTATTATTACTAAATGGCATCACGCATAACTACGTAAACTAGTGAGTGCGTATGTGCTCTTCAATGACTATTAGATGCAAAATCAATCGTTTTGTAACAAAGCAATTGTAAAAAAACGGTTATATTGCCTTTTTGGTAAATTGCGGGCAAACGTTGGTTTTTGAAATCTTTGAAGGCGTCTTTATTAAAAATAATTGTTCGAAAACTTACTCCAACTCAATCGGCTATTCTATAAAAAATGAATAAACTCATTATACTTATTTTGACTATTTCCAGCATGAATGCTTTCGCACAAAAACTGGATACTTTAACCGTCGAAAAAATAATGCGCGACCCCAAATGGATAGGTGTTTCGCCCTCAAATATCCATTGGAGTGACGATAGCAGAAAAGTATATTTCGATTGGAACCCTGAAAATAAAGACAGGGACGAATTGTTTTCAGCAAGTCCGGCTAATTACAATCCTGTAAAAGTAAGTGTTGAAGAAAAAAAAGCGCTCGTGCCTGAAAGAGGAGAGTGGAATAAAAAACGTACTTTGAAGGTCTATGAAAAAGACGGGGACATTTTCCTGGAAGAGACCAAAACAGGTAAAATCAGTCAGCTCACTTATACAACCGACCGTGAAACCAATCCCGCATTCAGCGGTGATGAAAGCCGGGTGATTTTCAAGCGCGGGGATAATTTGTTCGCACTTAAATTGAGCGGCGGCGAATTGATGCAGCTCACAAATTTTATCAAAACAACGCCTGGCGCGGCTTCAACTCAGCCAGCCGCCAGACGGGGAAACCGAAATAATCAATCGGCAACAAACGAGCAGGAACGCTGGCTAAAAAATCAGCAGTTGGAACTCTTTGATATAATCAAAGAAAAGGATAAGGACAGAAAGCTGGACTCGATTGACCGGAAAGAAAATGAGCAAAAAAAAATAAAAGAGCTCCCGATAGACGATAAGTTAGTGAGCTATTTGGAACTTAGTCCGGATTGCCGTTATGTTACGTATCGTCTTATCAAATCGCCGGAAGGAGCGAAAACTGCGATCGTACCTGACTATGTAACAGTTTCGGGCTTTACAGAGGATATCATTAACAGAACCAAAGTTGGTGCACCGCAATCTACATTTGAATTTTTTATTTTTGATACCCAGCGTGATACGGTTTATAAAATAATTACAAAGGATATTCCCGGGATAAAAGACCTACCGGATTATGTAAAAGATTATCCGAAAGAGTTGGCTGA